>PKCY01000048.1 GCA_002862985.1 Haliea sp. | reverse complement strand
TTTCCGATCGCGACTTTGCCATCGAGTTTTGCGCATTCGCAGCAATCCTGATGACCCATTTGTCGCGCATGTCAGAAGAACTGGTTCTGTGGACCTCCAGTCAATTCAATTTTATTGCGCTGCCCGATCGCTTTTGTACCGGCTCTTCTATCATGCCGCAGAAAAAGAATCCGGACGTGCCTGAACTGGTGCGGGGCAAAGTTGGCCGGGTAAATGGCGATCTCATCTCGCTGCTGACACTGATGAAGAGCCAGCCGCTGGCCTACAACAAGGACAATCAGGAAGATAAGGAGCCATTGTTTGATGCGATAGACACTGTGTTTGACTCACTGCGCGCTTTTGCCGACATGGTGCCAGCGATCAAACCGAAGAAAGAAACGATGCGCGAGGCTGCGCGCCAGGGCTTCTCCACCGCCACTGACCTGGCGGACTACCTGGTCGGCAAGGGCCTGCCTTTTCGTGACGCCCATGAGGTGGTCGGCAAGGCCGTTGCCCACGGCGTTGACTGTAGTCTGGATTTGCCGGAGATGTCGCTGGCGACGCTGCAGGGGTTTTGCAGTGAAGTCAGTGAAGATGTGTTCGACGTTCTGACGCTAGAAGGCTCAGTCGCCGCCAGGAATCACCTCGGCGGCACAGCGCCGCAACAGGTTGCAGCAGCGGCGCAGCGCGCCACTGCTCGCCTCGCGGCGCGCCACTCGACCCATTAGAACCACTGAAAGAGCAGCTTTAATTGAGTCCTGGGCGCTCTTAAATTTCAGTAATCGCTCAGTTTCCAAGGGCAGAACCCGGCTTGCACACTAACTGCTCTCAGGTCGGTACCGAATGCTGGCCTGGAAGGTGACATCCGGTGCCGTTGCAACCCGAATATCTTCCACGACATTGATATCCACAGACCACTGCCGGGCAAAATACCACCGCACGCCCAGCGCCGCCAAAACAGCGTCTTCTCCGACGCCCTTGAGCTCACTGTCCAAAGGCGCCGCATGACTATCCAGCTGCGCGATCAATGACCAGTGCTGCGCAAACCGCCAATCCATCGCCAGTCCTGCAAACCACAGATTCTGCTCCTGGAATTCCTCCATCATGTCGCTATCTCCAGCGCGGAGATAACCGACCTGGCCATGCCAGCTCAGAGGCAAATCAGACAGCTGCTCACCGGAGAAGCGGAACGCCACAAACGCGTCATCCGCTCCGCTGCCAGTAAAGTCTTCGTCATCGCCCGTGCCAAATTTGTAGCCCAGCACTAAACTGACGACGGTGTTGTCCTCATGATAAAAAGCATAGGTCGTCGAGAGGCTGATATCGCCCAGGCCAGATTCATCTTCTTGTAATCCAAAAGAACCGGTAGGGGTGGAGTAGGAATAATCCAGCACATCCCTGGGCACACCGGAACGACCGCCATCTGACATACCCCAGAAATCGTGCCAGTCATCAATGAGTCCATCCAGATCTCCGCCGCTGTGATCCAGCCAGGGAACCTCTAACTGCACATCCCAGTTTTTAGCCAGCCCATAGCGCAGCTCCAGCGCAAAACGCAAGGTCTCTCCATCCAGATTGAGAAACTCATCGCTGCTGGACTCATTAATATAGTGATTAGCGATGCTGCTGTGCAACGCCGCCCCCACTTGGCCCTTTTCGGTAGTGCGCGCATCACGTTGCGAGGGCAAGCCCAACAAGCCCGCGACAGGACTAAGATTTTTCACATACAGTGGCTCACTGGCCACCACCGATAGCGAGGCCTGCAGCCCCAAAAGCCCCGCAATCAGGCTTATTCTTCTCACTGTGTTCCCCCTTTCAAAAGTTGATTACCACGCAAAATCAACGTCTCCCTGGATTTTCATCTGCTGCACCACAAAGGGCCGAAACAGCTCGCCGTCTCGCGTGCCGCGCCAGTCCTGGGCCCCCTCATCGTAGGCAAAATGGAAGCCGCCCGAGCGGGCTGCGAGCCAGAGTTGCTGTGTGGGCGGTTGACGGCTGAAGACCATAGTAGTGTCATTCTCGAACTCAACAGTGAGCACGCCGCCGCCGTGTTCGCAGTCCAGGCCGTCTTCAATCTGATCGAGCGCCAGCTCCAGCGCCTCGAATGTGAGGTCTATCTCTTTATTGAATTCTGATTCGGTCATTAGGTGATGTTCCTGCAAAGTGTGCACAATTCAATAGTAAGGGCTGTTCGCGCCGCTTACTAGCGGGCGGTATACTTTGCGCCACTTTAAATACATAACGGCCTGGACCATAACCATGCACAATTCCATTGCTACACTGTTTTTTGCAATCGCGTTGACCGTGCTGGGAGGATGCGGACAAACGGGGCCACTGTTTATTCCGGACTCCGAGGCACCCACACCCCCGCCACTTGGATCGGTAGACCAAGCCGAGCCCCTGAGCACAGTACCCTGAGACGAGGCTGATCAATGAATCATTTCACCTACCGCGAGGGTAGCCTATTCGCCGAAAATGTCGCCGTCAGCGACATCGCAGCAACCCATGGCACGCCCTGTTACATCTATTCCCGGGCGGCACTGGAAGCTGCCTTCGGTGAGTATCGCCACGCTCTTGAGGGTTGCGAGCACCTCATCTGTTATGCGGTAAAAGCCAATTCCAACCTTGCGGTACTCAACGTACTGGCAAAACTCGGCGCGGGTTTCGATATTGTCTCCGGTGGCGAGCTGGACCGTGTGGTCGCCGCTGGCGGCGACCCCTCAAAAATTGTGTTCTCCGGAGTCAGCAAAAAGCCCGAAGAAATGTCGCGCGCCCTAGAGCTGGGTATTCACTGCTTTAATCTTGAGTCTTCAGCAGAATTGGAAGTATTGAGCCGCGTTGCTTCAGAGCTCGGTCTGGTCGCACCCGTATCGGTCAGGGTGAATCCGGATGTGGACGCGAAAACCCATCCTTATATTTCCACCGGCCTGCGGGAAAACAAGTTTGGGCTGACCGTTGATGAAGCCCTAGTGGTCTACCAGCGCGCTGCCCAGCTAGAGCATATTCAAGTTGTCGGCCTGGACTGCCACATCGGCTCACAACTGACCGAGCTTAGCCCCTTCATCGACGCCCTGCACCGGCTTCTAACACTGGTGGATGCGCTCGCGGAGTCCGGTATCGTTATTCAACACTTGGATCTGGGCGGAGGATTGGGCGTGCAGTATCGCGACGAGGAGCCACCCACTATCGGTGATTACATCAGCGCTATCCGCGGGGTATTGGGCGAGCGCTCGGTTCAACTGCTGTTCGAACCCGGGCGCTCAATTGCCGCTAATGCAGGCCTACTGGTCATGCGAGTCGAGTACCTGAAGCCGAATCCCGAGCACAACTTCGCGCTGGTCGATGCCGCCATGAATGACATGCTCCGCCCGGCACTCTACCAGGCGTGGATGGATATCCAGCCGGTGGAACACAGTACAGATGGGCATCAGGCGCTTTGGGACGTGGTCGGTCCGGTGTGTGAAACGGGCGATTTTCTGGGAAAGGCCAGAGAGCTAACGCTCAGACAGGGCGAATTCCTGGCAATGTTTGGGGCCGGCGCCTATGGGTTTACCATGAGCTCCAACTACAACAGCCGAGGGCGCGCAGCGGAAATCATGGTGGACGATGAGCAAACCCACTTGGTGCGTGCCAGAGAAACTCAGGCCGACCTGATTCGGGGCGAGACCTGTCTTCCAGAGAGCGCAGGCAACCGCCAGGTAGCGCGATAGCGATGCATTTACAGTTCACCAAAATGCATGGCAACGGCAATGACTTCGTCGTTATTGACCTGATCAGCCAGCACTACAGGTTGCGCGCCCAGGATGTACGTCGTTTAGCAGACCGGCATTATGGCGTGGGCTGTGATCAGGTGCTTGTGGTAGAAGCGCCGAAAAATCCAAATGTCGACTTCCGCTACCGCATCTACAATGCCGACGGTGAAGAAGTTGAGCAGTGCGGAAACGGCGCCCGTTGTTTTGCCCGTTTTGTGCGAGACAAGAAGCTGACCGGAAAGCGAGTCATCAAAGTGGAGACATCTGCTGGCGTGATCGAGCTACGCGTGCACGCCAACCATGAGGTTGAGGTGAATATGGGCTCCCCCGAGTTCGAGCCGTCGAAGATTCCTATGGTGGCGAGTGCCCGAGCCCAAAGCTACTCGCTGCTTGTGGCCGGTCAGGAACTGGAGATCGGTGCCCTATCAATCGGTAACCCACATGCGGTGTTGCGCGTTCCCGACGCGCGCCAAGCCGACGTTGAACAATTAGGTCCGCTTATAGAGACACATTCTAACTTCCCGCAACGGGTTAACGCCGGCTTTATGCAGATCGTTGCGGATAACAAAATCCAGCTGCGAGTCTACGAACGGGGCGTGGGCGAAACGCTAGCCTGCGGCACCGGGGCTTGTGCCGCTGTTGTTTATGGTATTTCACGCGGCTGGTTACGTGATTCCGTGACAGTTGCGCTGCCGGGAGGTAAGATTTCGGTATCCTGGGCGGGCGAAGGCCATCCTGTGATAATGATCGGACCCACCGCCGTGGTGTTCGACGGGGCAATAAAAATCTGAGGGCCCGCTGCACGGAGCCTATCGGAACCAGGGAGAGCGACATCATGTCAGCCAGCAAAGCCGCAGCTGCGAAGACCAATACCGACAAACCCAACGACGTCGAACTCAGCGATGAAGTCGTACGCGAATTTCTGAAGGACAACGACGACTTCCTGCAGCGCAATCCCGACATGCTGGATTTTCTGCATATATCCCATGCCACCGGTAGCGCCGTGTCACTGGTAGAGAAGCAAGTCGGCATTTTGCGCGAACGCAATATAGATATGCGCCACAAACTTAAAGCCCTGACTACCAATGCGCAGGATAATGACACACTCTACGAACAAACCAGTGCTCTGGTACTGAGTCTGCTTGACGCCCAATCGCTTGACGCGCTTTACGGAGATTTTATGGCGTCCATAACCCGAGACTTTGACGTCGAATACGGCTGCATGATTCTCTACGGCCAAGACATTCAAAGCGATGGCTGCCGCATGGAAACACCGGAGCGTGCCACGGAAGTGATTGGTGCTTTATTCAAGGGAAATAAAGCGGTATGCGGTACCCTGCGTCAGGAAGAACTCAAATACCTGTTCCCAGAGTGCAGCGGGGTCGGCTCGGCCGCTATCATGCCTCTGTCAGGTGATGAGCCGCTGGGCCTGATCGCGGTGGGGAGTTCAGACGCCAATCGCTACACCAGCAAGATGGGCACACTTTTCTTGTCGCATATCGCGGACGTTATCGTGAGACTCATGCCGCGACTGCAACCCTCGGAAGCCTGAGGACGAGCTGATGGCCGACACGCTGGATACATCGGCCGCTCGTTTTTTTGACTACCTGCGCCATGTGCGTCAGCTCTCGCCACACACCTTAAGCAACTATCAGCGCGACCTGTGTTCGTTGGGGCGCTATTGCGAAAGTATCTGCAAGGACAGCGCCGAGGAACTAATAGAGTCGGATATTCGAGGTTGGGTAAGCCAGCTGCACCGCCGCGGACTGTCCGGTGGTAGTATTCAACGCAGCTTATCCGCGGTGCGTTCTTTCTTCAATTTTCTGGGCCGAGATAGTGGCCGACTACGCAACCCCGCGGCCAGCGTTCAAGCGCCACGAAAACCACGCAAACTACCGAAAACACTGGACGCAGACCAAGTCGACCAGTATCTCAAGTTCGATTCAGATTCAGCCATCGCCCTGCGCGACAGCGCTATGACGGAGTTATTCTATTCCTCAGGGTTGCGTCTGGCAGAATTAGCAGCGGTGGAAGTCAGTGACATAGACCCCCACTCCAAACTGTTAACCGTGACCGGCAAGGGTAATAAAACGCGCACAGTCCCCATCGGCTCCGTGGCACTGGGTGCCATCGCACGCTGGCTCGAGGTGCGTCTCAACACTGCTACTGACTGCGGTGCACTGTTCATTAGTAATCGTGGCCGCCGTATCAGCGTGCGCAATATTCAGGCGCGACTAAAGCTGCAAGGTCGCAAAGCGGGTATGCATCAAGACGTACACCCCCACATGCTGCGACATTCTTTTGCCAGTCACATGCTCGAATCCAGCGGCGACCTTCGAGCAGTGCAGGAGCTTCTGGGGCATTCGAATATTTCCACCACGCAAATCTATACGCACCTGGATTTCCAGCACCTGGCCAAGGTATACGATGCAGCACACCCTCGGGCCAAACGTCGCAAAAACGACTGAAATGGCCATTTCAGTCGTCACCTTCGACCTCGATAACACACTCTGGGATGTCGAACCGGCCATCATCCGGGCTGAGGAAGCGCAACAGCAATGGTTGCGGCAGCACCGGCCTGGCGCCACGGAAACCTTTGATGACGACGCTCTGTTCGAATTCAAAAAATCCGTGTGGAAACGCCACCCACAACTGACGCACCACGTTAGCCAGATGCGCACCCAAATGCTGTATGAGCTACAAACTGCCGCCGGTTACTCCGAAGAAGACGCTCGCAGTGGTGCTGATCAGGCATTTGCGGTGTTTCTGCGGGAACGCCATGCAGTTGAACTTTATGAGCAAGCTTTGGGTGTACTGGAGCAACTGTCACAAGACTACACGCTGGGTGCACTGACCAATGGCAATGCCGACATCTACAAAACCGATGCGGCAGAATATTTCGACTTTGCCTTTTTGGCCGAGGACATCGGCGTCAGCAAACCCCATCCCGATATGTTCACGGTGGCGCTGGAAAAAGCGGGGGTTACCGCAGGGGAGGTCGTGCATGTCGGCGACGACCCGAAACACGATATCCAGGGCGCCCGAGAGGTAGGTATGTATACCGTATGGATGAACGCTCGGGGCAAACCCTGGCCCGGGGGTGCGACTGCGAACCGGGAAATCTCAAACCTGGAACAACTACCCCAGGCTATCGATAGTATCGCAAAATCGATAGTGTAAACCTATATTATTCAGGCCTATAAATGAAAGCAAGTACTCACTACTGTTTAAGGATTTCGTTCTTGGTGCGGTGATATTCCTTCTCAGTAATGACGCCCTTGTCATAGGCCTCTTTCAGATCCATAAGCTGCTTGCCCTGCGTTTCCGTGGCAGTCACCGTCGTTTTTGTACTACTACCACCACAAGCAGATAACGCCAGAACCAGCGCGATTACACACACACCCATTACAGACTTCTTCAACATCTTCAGCATTTCCTTCTCCATTTTGTTTGGGGCCAGATAGCCTACCCTCTATTGAGTGACTGCATTTGCATCTTGGGCCGCGCGCCATTATGGGATAAAAAAAGGGGGGCCGAAAGGCCCCCCAAAAATACGCATCGCAAGATGCGCCCGTAAAGCTTGAAAGTACTGTTAGCGGCCGCTGCCGCTGGCACCGACAAATTCAGGATAGGCTTCCATGCCGCACTCGGACATATCCACACCCTCGTACTCATCCTGTTCGCTGACCCGGATACCCATAACTGCCTTGAGGATGCCCCAGACGATCAGGCTGGTGATAAAGACCCAACCGAAGATAGTCGCGGCCCCAATAAGCTGACCGCTAAAGGAAGAGTTATCGGCGTTGGTAATAGGCACCAACATCAAACCCAGGAAACCAACCACGCCGTGGACAGAGATCGCGCCCACCGGATCATCAATCTTCAATTTATCCAGGCTTATGATGGCAAACACGACCAACACGCCGCCCAGGGCACCGAACAAGGTTGCCTGCAACGCCGTTGGCGTCGACGGCTCAGCGGTAATGGCAACCAGGCCAGCCAATGAACCGTTCAGGGCCATGGTCAAGTCAGCCTTGCCGAACATGACACGCGCCACAATCATCGCCGCAATCAGGCCACCGGCGGCTGCCGCGTTAGTATTCATGAAGACGATTGCCACAGCGTTGGCGCTCTCGACGCTGGCAGTTGCCAGCACCGAGCCACCGTTGAATCCGAACCAACCCATCCACAAGATGAAGGTGCCCAATGTTGCCATCGGCAAGTTGGCACCCGGGATAGGCCGAACAGAGCCGTCAGCTTCGTATTTGCCTTTGCGTGCACCCAGCAACAGCACACCTGCCAGAGCCGCGGAGGCACCTGCCATGTGCACAATGCCCGACCCAGCAAAGTCGGAAAAACCAAGGTCACCTAGCGTGTACATGCCGAAAACCGGTTGACCACCCCAGGTCCAGGAACCCTCCATGGGATAGATAAAACCGGTCAAAACAACCGCAAAAGCCAGGAACGCCCAGAGCTTCATGCGTTCAGCGACAGCACCAGAGACAATGGACATGGCGGTTGCCACAAACACCACCTGAAAGAAGAAGTCCGCAGAAGGGGCATAGGTAGCAGGCTCTTCTGCCCCAGCGACCCCATCGGCAACGATGCCATTCAGGAACCACGTGAACTCATCGCCGCCATACATGATCGAATAACCACAGATCATATACATGGTGCAGGCCACCGCATAAAGTGAGATGTTTTTGAGCAGTATCTCGGTAGTGTTCTTGGAGCGGACCAGACCAGCTTCAAGCATTGAGAAGCCCGCCGCCATCCACATTACCAATGCGCCACACACGAGGAAGTAAAATGTATCCAGAGCGTACTGCAGTTCGAAAATGCTATTTTCCATGGGAATAACTCTCTGCTAAGAATAAATGGGGGGGTTAGATGGCGTCTTCGCCAGTCTCGCCGGTACGAATACGAATCACCTGCTCAAGAGGGGAAACGAATACCTTGCCGTCACCAATTTTGCCGGTGTTGGCCGCCTTGGTAATCGCCTCGATCGTTTGTTCGACCACGCCATCGGCGACCGCGACTTCGATTTTTACTTTGGGGAGAAAGTCGACGACGTACTCCGCGCCGCGATACAACTCGGTATGTCCTTTTTGGCGACCAAAGCCTTTTACCTCAGTCACGGTAATGCCCTGAACGCCGGTTTCGGACAGCGCCTCGCGCACGTCGTCCAGTTTGAAAGGCTTAACAATAGCCGTAATTAGTTTCATACGAATCTCCGGAGTGGGTGCCGGCCAGATACCTGGCCGGCTCGATGCTACATATTGAAGTTACAGGCTCTTGCTGATACTGAAGACAGCCGTGTCGTCACACAGTTTTGAGCCGTTAAAACAGTCACTGCTGTCAAGGTCGGTACCTACCCAAGCCACGGAGAGGTCAAAACCCTTGAAGGTGTAGCCAAGAGACACGGAATAGTCGGTGTAACTATCTTCATCGATCACGTCTCCATTAGAGTCATCGCCAAAAAAACCGAGCCTATCGAAGTCGTTGTAACCAACATGCAGACCCAACGAAAAGTCTTCCGCAAAGGTCAGGCTATAATCGCCTGCGAAATACCAGAACTTACCTGACTCGGCATAATAATCATCCGAGTACGTCACGCCAACGGTGAGGTCCTTCCAGGAACCCTTGGCGTAAACTTCCTGATAATCACCAGTGGGGTCAACCGTATCACCTGGATACTGGTAGTACATGTAACCGACATCGATACCAAAATCCGAATCACCGATAGGGCCTGTCCATCCTGCGTAGTAGTCAATTTCCATGGTGCCAAAACTGCCACTGCCGTCAGTAACATTGCCGAAATCAACCGAGGAAGCCCATGTTCCGACGTAGAAACCCGGCTCAAAGGACGCATCAAACCCACCCTGAATAGCGGCGTTCTTATCGCTTTGCGAAATACCACGGAAGCGATAATCTGAAACCAGTGCGACGTTGGCAGTCAGCTCAACAGCCTGTGCGGAAGTTGCACCGATACCAGCCAACAAGGCTGTGGCTACGGCGGCCGTTAATAGTTTTTTGTTGTGCATGTTTCATACTCCTGTCAGTTAAAAGTCAATTCACACAATATGCATTGCGTCAAATTCGCTACGGGCGCATTGCGAGCGCGATACAACACTGCACTCTCACAAATGCAGGGTCTGTGCCAAACATTGGTTTGTTGATGAATATCAATGAGATATAGAATGCTAACGCCGCTAACTATTGTCTAGGGAGGTATTTACCGTGCACTAAAGTGGGCCGACGCACCAAATTAGAGCACTCACTTGCACTGTGACCTACGCGCGAAATACTCTAGACTGCCAGCCTGATTACCAAAGCGCGACGCGGCAGGATTTCATGGCACTAAAACCACCACCTCCCCCCTGGGAAATACTGCAACAGGTCAGCGAACTTGTCGGCGGTAGTAAAGTCAGCGGTGAAGTAGACAAAAGCATGCGCTCGCTCGCGCAGTCCGCATTATCACGCCTGGATATGGTGAGCCGCGAGGAGTTTGATACTCAGGCCGAAATACTCAAGCGCACGCGCAGCAAAGTGGCCTCGCTGGAAGCAGAACTGGAAGCGTTAACCAGCGAGCTGGAAAATCTCACCACAAAGCGCTGAAAGCAGTCGGCCGGGGCGTCTTCACCGACTCCAGAATTCAGCACAAGCTCAAGGAAGAGCGATGGAACTATCTGTTATCTACAGCAGGGCACTCGCGGGCATTGACGCACCCCTGGTGCAGGTGGAAACCCATTTATCCAATGGGCTGCCCGCATTTCACATCGTAGGACTCCCGGAAACCGCCGTACGCGAAAGCAAAGATCGCGTGCGCAGCGCCATTCTCAATTCCCACTTTAGCTTTCCCGAGCGGCGCATTACCGTAAACCTTGCTCCTGCGGATCTACCCAAGGAGGGCGGCCGATTCGACCTCCCGATCGCATTGGGTATTCTCAGCGCCTCCGGACAAGTGTCGTCGGACTGCCTGAGTCAACATGAGTTTCTGGGAGAACTGGCCCTCGATGGCAGCGTTCGTCCCGTCCCCGGGGTAGTGACGGCGGCCGGCGCAGCGAGCAAAGCCCAGCGCCAGCTGGTAATCGCCCCCGCGAGCGCGCACCTCGCCGCGTATGTTCCCAACAGCAGGATTGTTGCCGCACCTGACATTCTCACTCTGTGTGCCCACCTCAACGGCAGCGAAAAAATTGCCGCAGCACAAGCCGGTGGCGTTACCACGGCCGCCAATCACCCGGATTTATGCGATGTGGTAGGGCAGGAGGGTGCCCGACGCGCGCTGGAAATTGCCGCCAGTGGTGGCCACAATCTTTTGCTGTGGGGTCCTCCCGGAACGGGCAAGACCCTGCTAGCCAGCAGACTTCCCGGCATTATGCCGCCGCCGAGCGCAGAGGAAATCCTGCTTGGCCTGGCGTTGCGCGACCTCTATGACCCTGCCGCGAAGGCCGACAATATATTTCAACGCCCATTTCGCAACCCACATCACAGCGCCTCCGCTGCGGCCCTGGTCGGCGGCGGCAGCAAGCCCCGACCCGGCGAGATTTCCCTGGCCCACGGCGGCGTGCTATTTCTGGACGAGCTCACGGAGTTCAGTCGGCACTGCCTGGAGGTTCTGAGGGAGCCTATGGAGTCGGGGGAGATCACGCTTGCCCGCGCTCGCCACCGGACTACCTATCCGGCCCGTTTTCAGCTGGTTGCGGCAATGAACCCTTGCTCCTGCGGGTATCTCGGTGACCCGGATCACCCCTGTCGGTGCACACCTGATCAAATTCAGCGCTATCGATCGCGGCTATCCGGTCCACTACTGGATCGCTTCGATCTGCATGTCGAGGTCAACCGGCTGCCCCCGAAGCACCTGCTCAGCCCCGGCCACAACGGAGAAAATTCCGCCGCAGTAAAGGCGCGCGTCGTCCAATGCCGGCAAAAACAGGAGCGGCGCCAGAGTGGCTCAAATGCACAACTCACCCCCGATCGCCTCTCTGATATTTGCAAACTGGGGGTGGGTGAGAGAGCAAGTCTCGAAAATGCTGCCAGGCAAATGCACCTGTCAGGACGGGGACTGCACCGGACGTTGCGGGTGGCACGCACCATTGCAGACCTCAACGACTGCGATAACATCGGTCTTGCACACATCAGCGAGGCGCTGGCCTATCGCGGCCTGGGTTGAGCTCAAGCCTGGCGAGTGCAGGCGGGCATTCATATGGCCTGAGCAAGCACTATTCCCATTACGTGTGAACTCCACTGCCCCATTTCCCAAGTATCTATGCTTCACGCTAAAGTCGCCGCCACACCGATCCTCGCTAGCAACTGCAAGTTGCTCAGTTGGCTGTTTTACCGACACAAGATTTATCGCTACTTTCGGAGCGTGCCATGGGCCACTGCCCCTTTGCCAACCTGCTTGGCCCGGACACCTATGCCCAGGGCATGCCTTACGACAAACTCAAAGAAATCCGCGAAGCGGGCCCGGTGGAGTGCGCCGCATCGTGCGCAACGCTTTTACACCCAAGCACGTTGAGTCTTAAGCACCGAAGTTTCGTGAGCATGCAAAACGAATTATCGATAACGTGGCAAGCAAAGGCGAGTGTGAGTTCGCAGAAGACGTTGCGACTGAACTTCCTTTAATCGGAATTCTCGAATTGTTGGGTGTGCCACTTGATGATCGCAAGAGGTTTTTCGAATGGACCAATACCATGATTTTCGTGGACGATCCTGATACGTCTATATCCGAAGAGGAAGGTCAACCGGCGTCAAACGAATCAATCCGCACTGTCATAGCACAGGGTATGCGCCTGCTGATGGAACACCTGAAGCAGTTGCGGTATCTGGTGGCCAACCCCGACAAAATTAGCCATGCCTGTAAGGAGATTCTGCGCTACAACACCGCCTTCATTTCGATGCGTCGCATCGCCGTTGAAGATACGGAACTGGGTGGACAAAAAATCCAGAAGGGCGACAAAGTCGCTATTACGCTACCATGCTGCCAACCACGAAGGGTCCGTGTTTGGCGACGACGTCATGGCATTTGACGTGCCCCGCGCCGAGCGCATGCCGGACCTATACAACCAACTACGCTCCTTCGGTATTGGACAGCACTTCTGCATCGGCTCCCACCTGGCTCGACTGGA
This sequence comes from Haliea sp., assembly GCA_002862985.1. Taxonomy (GTDB): domain Bacteria; phylum Pseudomonadota; class Gammaproteobacteria; order Pseudomonadales; family Halieaceae; genus Marimicrobium. The sequence goes on along the minus strand of PKCY01000048.1, from coordinate 19,203 downwards.
ACTGAACATCATGTTCGAGGAAATCATCCCACGGCTGCGGAGCCCAAAAATCAGAGGCGAGTCAAAGTTTGTACGCTCATTCTTCGTCAATGCCATGAAGGAAATGCACATCACTTTTGACGTCTAGAGCGCAAATCTACGAGCAGCCTGATGACCTACGATGAGACTCGGACCCCTCGGCGCTCAATATCCTTGGAAACAGGTGGATATTTCGACCTGCTTGATCTAACCTTTTGCCTCGCAATAGCGCACTTGTGGAGTAACCTTAATGATTCTTAGAACGGCAATGGCAGCACTCTTTATCACCTCAATTGCGGCAAGCACAGCCTTTGCCGCAGTTTCTCCGGAGCAGGCAGCCCGCCTAGGCAAAGACCTCACCCCGGTTGGGGCCGAGGCCGCAGGCAACGCAGACGGTAGTATTCCAGACTGGGATCCCAACGGCACGCCTACACCCGAAGAATTCGTCGAAGGCTCTGATGACTACGTTGACCCCTACGCGAACGAAAAGCCGCTTTACACCATCGATATCAACAACTGGAAGGAATACGCTGACGAACTCACAGCCGGTACTCAGGCTATGTTTGAAAAATACGGCGCTGACGGTTTCAAGATACATGTCTACCCCTCCCACCGGGGGACCATTCGGCCAGACTGGTATTATGCCAATTCGCTGAAGAATGCCACCGGGGCAACTCTCATTGAAGATGGTCAGAAAGTTGACGGCAATCTTCCGGGTGTGCCCTTCCCTATCCCACAATCCGGTCTGGAGGTCATGTGGAATCACATGATTCGTTACTCTGAAGACTCCACTCTTGAGTCTGATGTGTACTATGTGGGCTCCAACGGAAAGCCCGTTCTGTCGACCACAGGCTCCTCAGTCGCCGTTTTCCCTATGTTTAAAAACCCCGATGAACCTGTCGGCGACGCGTCCTGGGCCAAGTTGCGCATCAATTACGACGCGCCCGCTCGCCGCGCCGGTGAAATCCTGCTGGTGCATGAGCCCGGCGCAGATTACACCGAGGGCAAAGGCCGCAAAGCCTGGCAGTATCTCGTTGGTCAACGGCGTGTGCGCCTGGCACCAGCGGTCTCCTTCGATACGCCTAACCCTGGCGTAGCCGGCACCTCCACTTACGATGACGCCTTTATTTATAACGGCTCACCGGAGCGGTTTGACTGGACACTCGTAGGCAAGAAGGAAATGATCGTTCCCGCTGGCAACTATGAGATGATCTTCCAGACCAAGGTGGAGGATCTGTTAGGCGAAAAGTTTCTCAATCCTGACAAGGTCCGCTGGGAAAAGCACCGCGTATGGATAGTGGATGCTACGCTCAAAGAGGGCAGCCGCCACCTCTACAGCAGGCGCACTTTCTACATTGACGAAGACAGTTGGGGTGCGGTTGCCGGTGACATGTACGACGGTCGTGGCCAACTCTGGCGCCTGCAGTACCTCTACGGTGGTAACTTGTACGATCGCAAGTCCAGTTTTGGCTCAGCGTATGGTTCTTATGACCTGTTACAGGATATCTACAACCTGAGCGGCAAACCCATTCCAGGAAAATACCAAAATGGTGTGACGCGGGGCGATAAGTACTTCACCTCAAAAGGTATGGCGCGTGGTGGTGTTCGCTAAAAAACGCAGCTCAGCGCTTCACGCCTGATACAAACTGTGCAAATAGAAGGCTGGCATCTTTTCTAGGATGCCGGCCTTTTTTTATGACTTTCTCAAGCGAAGGTTGATCCCTTCGCCGCCATATCAAGCAACAGCTGCGGTGGCTTAAACACCTCGCCATACACAGATTCCAGTTCATGCGATCGGTCGACAAACGCTTGTACTCCGTAGGCATTCACGCATTGGTACACACCACCGGTGTGCGGCGGGAAACCGATACCCATTATAGACCCGATGTTGCCATCCCCAACGCTGGTGAGTACACCCTCCTCCATGATTCGAACCGCCTCCAGTACCTGGGGAAACAGCAGGCGATCACGAATGTCCTCATAGGGAATGTCGGCGTAGCCATCTTTGGCAAATACGTCCTTCAACCCCGGCCATGTGGCGATCTTCTTACCATTGTCGTCGTAGTCGTAAAAGCCGCCACCCTGGTTCTGCCCCTTGCGGCCAATATCTTCAAACATGATACGAATAACCTCAGCCTGAGGACCTGTTTCAGGCTCCTCCCCACGGGCAAGGGCATCTGCCTGAGCCTGCTTCATAGCGTTGTAGGCCGTCTCGATAGAAATATTGTCCAGTGTTTCCAGCGGCCCCATGGGCGAGCCGTTGAAAGCCGCTGCGTTCTCGATAAGTGCGGGATTCACCCCCTCAGCTAGCATCATCTGCCCCTGGGTGATGGTTTGCCCAATGACCCGGGTAGTAAAGAATCCGGGGGAGTCCTTAACCACAATTGGCTTCTTACCCAATTTCTGCGCCAGATCAAATGCTTTGGCGAGCGCTTCATCGGAGGTTTTTTCTCCCGTGATGATTTCTACCAACGGCATTCTTTCCGCCGGCGAAAAGAAGTGCATACCAATGAAATTTTCCGGGCGCTGTGACGCCTGCGCCAATTCAGTAATGGGCAGCGCCGAGGTATTGGTGGCAAATACCGACGAACCAGGCAACACCGCTTCCGCTTCTCGGGTTACAGCAGCTTTCACGTCTCGATCCTCAAAGACTGCCTCGATCACCAGATCGCAATCAGCAAGATCTGCAGCTTCCGCTGTAGGCTGAATACGAGCCATTATCTGCTGCGCCTGCGCCTCATCGATACTGCGGCTTTTCTCGCACGCAGTGGCGGCGTAGGCCTTGCCCTTGTCGGCATTCTCGCGGGTGAGGTCTTTCAAAACAACATCAATGCCCACCTTGGCTGCATTGAAGGCGATACCGGCGCCCATAATACCGGCGCCCAGAATGCCCAACTTTTTAACCTCTGTTTTCTCTACGCCCGAGGGGCGTGAAGCACCTGCGTCCATCTCATTCATTTGCACAAAAAACGCGGTCATCATATTGCGCGCTACCTGATCCAGCAACAAACGCTGGAAGTATCGCGCCTCGATCGTGTGGGCGGTATCATAGTCTACCCGAGCAGTATCAATCACCGCCGCGATAATAACCTGCTGCGCTGGCATATTGCCCTTAGTCTGGACCATCACATTCACGGGGCCGAAATAGGTCAGGGCCTGCGTCTCGGGGTCGGCCGGACCACCGCCGGGGATAGTGTAGTCCGGCTGCTCCCAAGGCTGTTTTGAATCGGGGTTGGCCTTGATCCAGGCCTTGGCTTTGGCTGCCATTTCCTCCTCGCTGGATGCGAGCTCGTGGATCAGGCCCTTCTCCAATGCCTGCTGCGCCTTCAGTCGCTTACCCTGGGCAATCAGGGTTAACCCTTCCTGCATACCCAGTAAACGCACCATGCGCACGACGCCACCGGCGCCGGGCATCAGACCCAGCATTGCTTCAGGCAGCCCTACCTGAACACTCTTGTCATCCAGCGCGATGCGGTGATGACAGGCCAGCGCAATTTCAAATCCTCCACCGAGTGCGGCACCATTGATGCCAACCGCAATGGGAACACCCAGCGCCTCGAGACGTCGCAGGGGTGCCTTGGCCTCCAGGATTCCTTCAAACATGCGCCGGCGTTCAGCGTCATCCGGGTTCAAATCCATTTCCAGCATCAGCGTGATATCACCACCGGCAAAGAACTGCCCCGGCTTGCCGCTGCGAATATACACACCGACAATTTCATCCTTCTGTGCTTCCAGTTGATCCAGCACTTTCGGCATCGCTTCTGCGTATTCTTCACCCATGACGTTAACGGTTTTTCCTGCTTGATCGAAAATCAATTCCACGATGCCGTCGCTATCTTTTTCCAGTCGTATATAACTCATTTTTGTCTACTCCAATCCGTCCGCGATTACTGTCTGATCAAGCACGCTCAATAATAGTGGCAATACCGATGCCGCCGCCGGCACAAAGGGTCACCATTGCAGTATTCAGGTCTCGTCGCTCCAGTTCATCCAGTACCGTCCCGAGGATCATGGCACCGGTTGCGCCAATGGGATGCCCCATGGCAATCGCTCCGCCATTGACATTGATGCGGTCATCTTCAACACCCATTTGCTGTTGAAATCGCAACACCACGGCGGCAAATGCCTCGTTTAGTTCAAACAGATCGATATCGCCCACGGACATTCCGGCCTTGTTCAAGGCCTTTTGCGCGGCGGGGCCAGGGCCAGCGAGCATAATCGTCGGTTCAGTCCCTGTCAGTGCGCAGGTCACAACACGGGCACGGGGCGTCAAATCTTGATCAGCACCCGCTTGCCTGTTGCCTAATAGCACCAGAGCGGCACCGTCGACTACACCGGAGGAATTTCCAGGTGTGTGAATGCATTCAACTCGCTCCACCTGGGGATACTTGAATTTAAGAAAATCGCCATGACCAAAATCGTTGAACATGGTGAAGGAAGGATTGAGATTGGCCAGCCCTTCCACAGTGGTGGGTCGAATCAGCTCATCGTGGTCGAGCACAGTGACGCCGTTGAGGTCCCTCACCGGCACCAGAGATCTGTCAAAATAGCCATTGTCTCGGGCATGAGCTGCTCGCGCCTGAGACTGGCAGGCGTAGCGGTCTACATCTTCGCGCGTAAAGCCGTCCAGTTTGGCCTGCAGATCGGCGCCTAGGCCCTGGGAGATTCCATAGCTTTTCATCGCTACCCAGGCATCGCCGGCCGCAGCACCACTAGCGCCAATACCCAGGCGTGACATGCTTTCCACACCCCCGGCCGCACCCATGGATTCCATACCGGACATAATTTTCATGGCGACAGTATTAACCGCATCCAGACCACCGGCACAATACCGGTGCAATTGCGCGCCGACGGTAACGTCATCCCAACTGGAATACACCAGCGCGGTCTTGGCGATATTCTGCCCCTGTTCGTTCACCGGCTCACCCGTTGCCAGTATTACGTCTTCGACTTGCGTGGTATCCAGGCTGCAGCGCGCCTTCATTTCCTCCAGTAGATTGGTGACTAAATCGATGGGCTTCACCTCATACAAGCCCCCGCTGGGCTTACCCTTACCCCTGGGGGTACGAATTGCGTCGTAGATAAAAGCGTCGTTACTCATGTCAGATCTCTCATTGTCATTCAATCCACAGGCTCCAGCAGACTGCGCTGCACGAGCAATTTCGGGGCAGCAAACATACATTATGAGGCTGTATCTACAAGCTATCGAGAAGAGATCTGGTGGCAGCGTATGACCACTTGAACTAACGTGCCCGGCGCATGCACCATTTCGGCCAGGTTTCAGTGACATTTATGCCCTGCCTAATTTATCGATAAGAAAATAATTTTTTACTTTTGAGGTAGAAAGGAGCGAAAATCCCCCCTGTTTTTTATATGCTGACTAATGAGGAATCTCTATGTTCAAAATTAACCAATACTTCGAAGGCAAAGTTGCCTCCATCGCCTTTCAAACAGCGAGCCTGCCTGCCACCGTTGGCGTGATGGCGGTCGGAGAATTCGAGTTTGGAACAACGCAAAAAGAAACCGTGACAGTGGTTAGCGGCGCTCTCACTGTGAAATTGCCCGGCAATACTGAGTGGAAAACCTATTCCGCTGGGGATTATTTCGTAGTACAAGCCAATCAACAGTTCCAGCTAAAAGTGGCTGAGGAAACCGCCTACCTGTGCACTTACCAATAGTGTAACGCTATCCCTTTAAACCCAATGGCAACAACGGATACAAGAGCACATGGATGAACCGCTACTTATTGATCACCTCAACGCTCGGGCGCCGGCATTTATCAAAATATTGGGTGGCACGATCGTGGCAGTTGATCCTGAAGAACCGTCCTGCACCTTCGAATTTACGATCGGCACGGATTTTTGCCACTCGATTGATGTGGTCCAGGGCGGCTTTATCACTGCCATGTTAGACGCTGCCATGACCCACGCGGTGTTTTCTTCTATCGAGGGCATTACCGGTGTGTCATCACTGGAAATTAAAACCAGCTATCTGGAGCCAACTCGGGCGGGCCGCCTTCGGGCGAGGGGGCGAATACTTAAAAGCAGCTACAAAACCGCCTTCCTCGAAGGCAGACTGTACAATGAAGATGGGCTGCTCACCGCCACCGCCAGCTCGGTCGCTAAACTGGTCCGAAAGGCCTGAGCAGAATTCATTTTCGGTTTAATCCCGATTTGTTGCGCGAGCATGTCGCAGTTTTTGCTAGACTACCGCCCCCGCCGCCAAGTCCATCCGAGCAAACGTGAACCAACTCAACCTCCGACAGCGCGAAGCCGTAAAGTATATCGATGGACCACTCCTGGTTCTGGCCGGCGCTGGCAGCGGCAAAACCAGCGTGATTACCGAAAAAATCGCATTTCTGATCAAGACCTGTGGCATCAGTTCTAGTCATATCACCGCAGTTACCTTTACCAACAAGGCTGCACGTGAAATGAAAGAGAGGGTGAGCAAACTACTACCCGGTAGTGCGCTGGATCGGCTCACAGTGAGTACCTTTCATCAACTGGGCCTGAAAATTATTCGCGCGGAACGCAAAACACTGGGGTTGAAGTCAGGGTTTTCTATTTTTGACGGCGAAGACACACGCACACTGGTGCGCGACCTGCTGATTCAGGAACACGGCGCCGAGGGCGACCTGGCAGGCACCATCGTGCAGCAGATTTCTAACTGGAAGAACGACCGCGTGCTACCCGAAGAGGCACTCGCCACAGCGAAGAGTCCCGCAGATATTCTCTGCGCGCAGGCCTACCTGCGTTACAAACGAGCGCTAAAAGCCTATAACGCTTTGGATTTTGACGACTTGATCCTGCTCCCCACGGTCTTATTCGAACACAATCCTGCTATATTGGAAAAATGGCAAAACCAGATCCACTACCTGCTGGTTGATGAATACCAGGACACCAACTCCAGCCAGTACCTCCTGGTGAAACAACTGATTGGTCTGCGCGGCGGCCTTACTGTAGTGGGCGATGACGATCAGTCCGTCTACTCCTGGCGCGGCGCCCGACCGGAAAATCTGGTGCAACTGCAGGACGATTTCCCAGGTTTGAAGCTGGTAAAACTGGAACAGAACTACCGCTCCACTGCGCGCATACTCAAGGCCGCCAATACGCTGATCGCCAACAACACCCACGTATTCGATAAACAGCTATGGAGTGAATTGGGCTACGGCGAACCACTGCGCGTTATTCGCTGCGCCGATGAGCAGCACGAAGCCGACCAGGTTGTGGCAGAGATTCTCGACCACCAATTGCGCAAACGCACTCACTTTGGTGACTATGCCATTCTTTACCGCGGCAACCACCAGTCGCGCTTGATCGAGCTTGCGCTGCAGCAACAGCAGGTGCCCTATCATCTTAGTGGCGGCACCTCCTTCTTCGCTCGCAATGAGGTGAGGGACATTATGGCGTACCTGCGACTGATCGTTAACGAGAATGATGACAATGCATTTTTGCGCATTGCCAATGTGCCGCGACGCAAACTGGGCACCTCTACGCTGGAAGCCCTTGGTAATTTCGCTCTTACCAATCACTGCAGTCTGAACCAAGCGTGTGCTCGCATTGGCATCAGCGAAGTATCTGACGGTGGACACAAGCGACTGCGGGAATTTCGCCAGTGGATGGACGGCGTGCGTCGAAATTGTGAAGGCAACAGCAGTGTTTCTGGTGTGCGGCAGATGGTTCGCGACATCGATTACCAGGGTTGGCTGGAGCAGCTCAGCTCCAGTGAGGAAGTGGCCGAACGCCGCATGGGCAACGTACATTTCCTGATGGACGGACTCCAACGGGTGATGGCAAACGAAGAGGTGGGCTTGGATGAAGCCATCTCGCGACTGGTGCTACGCGATTTATTAGAGCAACAGGACGAGGAGGAAAAAGGACCCGAAAGTGTGCAACTGATGACGCTGCATGCAGCCAAGGGGCTGGAGTTTCCACACGTTTACATTATCGGTATGGAAGAGAAGGTCCTGCCTCACCGAGTAAGCGTCGAGGAGGACAATATCGAGGAAGAACGGCGACTGGCATACGTTGGCATTACCCGGGCACAGCAAACCCTGAGTATGACCATGGCCTTGAAGCGACGTCAGTTTGGCGAAACCATTAATTGTGAACCCAGCCGTTTCATTGCAGAACTACCTGAGGATGACCTGCAGTGGCAAGGTGGTGGTCAGGATACACAGGACGTCAATGAAGAGCGGGGGCAAGAAACCCTGGCAGGGTTAAAGAACTTGTTTGCCTAAGTTCGGAATACGTATTGGATTTGCATTTCTCGCGTTACTGTTTCCTACAGTAAACGATCGAACCATGCACTCTATGATGGGTGGACGGCAAAATATTTAAACGGTATTTTTTCATTCACCAGTATTGGAAAAAGAAACTCCCTGCCGCTGGAGATTTTCTAGCCCCTCACCTTTATCAGTTTGGGGCCTGCCGTCACTCTACTATGACCTGACAATCCTACTTGCTGCCAGCCACCATATAGTCCACCGCTGCCTCAATTTCCTCATTGGAACAACTCATACAGCCACCTTTGGCGATCATCCCAGTACCGGCTATCCCCTCAATACCACTGGTGTAAAGGACAGCGTTGCCCTTGGCAATACGATCAGTCCAGTTGGCAGCAACGCCATAGATAGGCGCACCAGCAGCGCCGGTGCTGTGGCAGGCCAGACAGGCCGAGTTGTAGACCTCTTCGCCGGAGCGAGGACCACTACTCGCAGCCGCAGCAACCACGCCGCCACAGCCACTATCGCCCTCTATACAAGATTCACCCACAGGGTGGATACGCGCTTCTATAGCCGTACGTTGGGCATCAGTCAGGTCTTGTGCCGATACGCTGATGGCCAGTAAGGTAGCCAAAACACTGAACATTACTCTAATCATCTCTATGAGTTCCTCTCTAAGTTAGGCGCGCATTATAGCCACATATGAGTGGCGGGAAAATGCAGGGATGAAACTATTGCCCGAGACGTTAACCAAGACAAACTGGCCCCCGCCGCGAAAAAGCGCCTTCGGCACGCCTGCGCTTGACTGCAACCGTTATTAAGGAGGTATTTACCATGAAATTGTACACCTATGACCCCGCCCCCAACCCAAGGCGACTTAAGCTCTTCCTTAAACTGAAAGGCATCGAGATTGAGACCCATCAGGTCGATATGATGACAGCCGAGCAGCTCAGCGATGACTATAGAAAAATAAATCCGTCCTGCACAGTGCCCGCGCTGGTGACAGACGATGGCACTGTACTTACAGAAGTAATCGGTATGTATGTCTACCTGGAAGAACTGTACCCCGAGCATTCGCTATTGGGAAGCACCGCGCTGGAGCGCGCCCAGACCATCAGTGAGTGCCACCATCTTTTCAGCGGACTGATGATGTCCATCGCCAGCGTCCTGCGCAACCGAGGTAAAAGCTTTATCAACCGGGCATTACCGGGGCCACAGGATGTCCCGCAAATACCGGAACTGGTGGACCGCGGGATATTGATGATAAACCACACTATGCCACGACTGGACGCCCATCTGGGTACCTCCAACTGGATGGCCGGCAACAACTTCACAGTGGCGGATATAGACCTGCTGGTCTTGATTGAGTTTCTGAGCTGGATTAAGCAATCGATACCCGACGAATGCACACACCTGAAGGCCTGGTACGAGCGCGCGGCAGCCCAGGTGGCTTGATTCGCCCCCAAATCCGCACCGGGCCCCAGTCCCGGCCAATGGAGATTGTAGAGACTGAGCCATTAGGCTGCATATGATGCCGCATCTACTTTGCGCTTGCGTTATAACGGAAGACCGTTATCCGGGAGTCGCACTATGGGGCTGTGGGCCGACATAAAGCATACATCGGGCCAATTTCAGTGGCTGCACTGCTGTGTGACCGTCACCATGCTGCTGGGGTGCCAGCCACAAGCGGCGGAAGCGCCGTTTAGCGACTACCTGTCCAGATTAAGCCTAGCCCTGTCCGTTGCAACGCCGGATACCCCGCCTGCGGCTCCACTACTGCCGTCGACCTTGGCCGACATACGGCTAAGCATACCAACCAGTAACCTGGACTCACTCGATTTCCTCAGCGTGCGCGGCTGCGCGGTGCTGACTAACATTCGCAAGCGCTCCACAGGTCTTAGTCGCCAGGCAAAGCCTTCTCAACGCCTGCTTATGACGCTCGAATTTCTGCGTCTGGCACCGACATGTATTAGGCAGTTGCACAACGAAAACAACACTACACTGGCCGACAGGCTGCAATCCTTCACGGTAGAACAACGGGGTCAACTGCCAGCGCTCATTTTCAATGCTACTTTAGGCAGCGAGGAATATCGCGCTTTCTGGCTACCAAAATCCGCTCCAGGTGCTTATCCACGCGCACATCACAGCGACAGCCTTGCCGCGCTACATGCTATCAATCACCACGCAGACCATTGGCTACGCGGCGATTATCGTACCCCGGAAAGGGGGTTCGAACTCCTGCTAGGCGACGTTGCCGGCGGTGAAGGCGGCGTAATATTGCAAGCGCTTTCTGAGCAGGGAGATCACCTGGCTGATGCTGACCTATTGGTGCAGCGACACATAAGACTAGAATCCCGTTGTCGGATTCACGCCTCCTTCAACGCATCGCGAGATTTGACCATGCGCATCCTTGAGATTTTCAATGCTAACGTCGCACCTTTTACGGTCTGGATGAGCGAGCGTCACAAAGCACTAGCCGCTCCAATCCTCGACCTCGAATCCCAACTCGCCACAATTCTTCCCAGTGTCTACCGCCAATGGATTATACTGAGGAAGTCTCGCGCTGCGCGTGGTATGAGCGCGCCAAAAAAACATATGAGTCAGCTGATGAGGTTAACCGACGGCTGCGCCATCGAATAATCAGTAATGACTTGGTTTTGACTTTCAATGAGTCGGTCAAAAAGAAGTGACTACATCGACGGAACACTGCAAACTTAGCTACACTAACACAGTCATCCGCCCCCGCTCCCGAGGAAGCTTTTAATGATACATTCCACCTGCACAGCCCTGCGCACTCTGGCTGGTTTTGGCATCGCCATCATCTTGGCGGCCTGTGCCAGCGGCCCACCGAAGCCAACCGTGGACTACAAAGCGGATTACGATTTCGCCGCCGTGAAAAAAATCAGCTTCTACCGAAATTCCGGAGAGGTCTCCGGCGACAACCCTCACCAACTGAGTGACATCCAGCGCGACCGCATTGACGAAGCCTTGTCCTACGCGCTTACCAATAAAGGTTTTGTTATCGTAAAGGATACGACCGAAGCAGACCTCCTACTAAGCTGGGCACTGGTCACGCAGAACAAAACCGATGTGCGCACCTGGAATGCACCCACCGTGGGTTATGGTGGGTACGGTGGTTACTATGGCCGCTACAACCGATACAGCTACTACAACTGCTGGGCTTGCAGTCCCACGCGTACCGAGGTCACCGTACAGAACTACACCCAAGGTACCTTTATCGTTGACCTGATAGACCCGAAGTTACAGAAATCCGTATGGCGCGGCGTCACACAATCACGCCTCAAAGGCAATCAAGGCACTGACCAAGACAAATACAATGCCGCCGCCACAGCCATTTTTGCGGCATTTCCGCCGCCACCGCTGCCGCCGGCATAACCAGAACCTTCGCACTTCCCCAAAGCCCGCCTTGTACGGGCCTTTTTAAACTAAATTATCTCTATAATTTAATAACAAATTTGAATCAAATGCAGCCCGTGAGATTTCGCTCTGGAACTTACTTTTTTCTCTTTGTAATCCACTAGCGCCTCACTAATGATACTCAAGCTAAGCTGGTTTCTCCCGAGCGCGAATAACGCGCCCGCAATATATCAAACCATCTGCTTTAGGAAGCCATTACCCACGATCTTAAGGTAGAAAATTTCATTAGCGAAGGTTGAAGGTGGAGCACGCAAGATTTCACAGGTGGAAATTGTACGATAGGTTGATCGAATATTGGCATCTCGTCTCGCGAAGCTATAAAAATCATGTTGACCAATGAAGAGTTTGCAGGCTCGCCGCATGAGTTCTATATCAATTGACTCTGCGACTGAGGCTTTGCTATCACAAGGGATATGCATAACGATATCGTTGAGAACTGGATTGTAGATTGGGTCCGTACAAAAATAGTAGCGGTACTCTTTGCTCTTACTGTCAGTATTGCAATTGAATTCTGCGGTACAGGGGCCACATTGCAGAATGCGGAGATCATCAGGCAATAGTGAGTTCATTCCAAGCAGAAGTTTTTCTGATGCGATATCTATGGCGATAGTGATTTTTACAACTTAACCCTGTGCGTGGACACCAGCATCGGTCCGACTTGCAGCGGAAATAGTACAGGTCTGATATTTACAAATTATCTTTAGGGCACGGTGGATACTTGCCCGAACGGTAGGCTTTTGTTCGCTTGCACCCAAGTCTTGCCAGCCAAAGTAGCTGGTGCCTTTGTATGAAATTACGAGACGATGACGGTACATACATATTTCCAAGCTAAAAAATGAGTAAAGTTATAATGTTATATTACAAATAGCGCGTGTTTTTTTACGTCAATACCTAACCATGGCTATAGTTATTTTTTTCTGTCGGAGGGAACGGCGTATTTAAAAAAGTCCCCAGCCAATGAATAAGAACAACCAGCGCCAGATCACCGTGAGTCATTAACTGGCTCAAACCCATTCCACCAACGAAGGTCACTATACAATTCCTGAGCTTCCAGCGCAGGGTAATATAATGTATACCAGCGAACAGTACGTTGCTTACAATATTCGCCGTCAACCAACTGAAGTGCGGAGTGAGTAGCGAGGGAAATATTACCCTGAAGGTAAGTTCTTCAACGATGGAGATATACAGCAGATAAAATATCCATTGGGTTTTCCGTTTGATCGAACCTGGCCGTCGTGCGGTCCAGGCAGAAAAAAATACTAGCAGGCCAAGCAGGGTGAGGAAATACGGTACGGGCTGTAGAATCAATTTCGTGATCGTGGCCGCAATAATTGAGAAGGAACCTGGGGCCATCAGACAGATGACCGCGAGAAACCCCATGGTCGTTCCATGGCGTTTTAAAATGTCCGTAAAACTTTCAACCCGGTACCCCTTGACAGTGGGCCCTCTCTGCAGACGGCCCAGTTGAGGGCTTTGCTGTGTAACATCGGGATGCGTGTTGTTTGCCATCGCTTGATTATGACTCTTTTTTTTGCGTGCTTTACATCAATTTGCAAATGATCCGACGACTCTGATTTTTGTTTCCTATGATCTGAACGCAAACCGTCTGATAACATCAAAGAATCGATAGATAGCTTACCGTGATTTATTACCAAGATTGAGACAGGCAAACACAAACATACAGGCGCAAGTGACAACCGCAAAATAATGCGACTACGCTACACGATAGGCGTCCATTCCGGTCGGGCTCTCTAAAGTCTAGCAGCTCAATCGTCGGGCTAGCCGCTAAACCACTAGTTTCGTTCTAAATCGATTCAATAACAGACTTTCCCTTGCGCGTATGTACAAACGGACCCAACACGTCGTGACCTGCACCATCACGCAATCGCTCCTCCAGTGCCCGCAAAACCGATCGAGTGATATGAGGGAGTTGCTCCATACTCTGAGCTTTGGACACACCCACCCAATGCAAATCAAGTAGCTCTCCCGATCCCTGCGGGCGCTCATGCACCTCACCCTGAATATGTTCGGCATCGACCATAAAGAACCGCGCGTCAAACCGACGATTTCGATAGGGTGGTGTAATCGCCCGAGCAATGAGGTGAAGCTCATCGAGCCGCGGATTGATATCATGCTGTAAAAAGGCATCCCACAGGGGTGACCGCGATTTCAGGGTCGGCGTGTGCGGCTCCCCAATAATTAATCCAGTTTCCTCATAGGTTTCCCGAATGGCTGCTAACGCTAAAGCACGTGCTCGTGTTGGAGAGCACCCACGGCATAAGCGTTTCATCACCTGCGGATGCAAATCGTGGGGCGGCATAATGCGACCATCCCCGAGATCTACCTTTCCGCCGGGAAATACGAATTTATTGGGCATGAATTTGTGGCTAGCGGCACGCTTCCCCATCAGTACACGAGGTTCCTTGCCACCTCTACGGACGATAATGAGTGTGGCCGCATCTTTAGGCTTTACGGCCCGTGCCGTTTTGCGTAGTTCATTTTTCGAGATGTAAGCAGAATCGTGCTGTTTTTCGACGCTCATTTTGTTCCATCAGGCATAAAATAGAAAAAACCGATTATACACACTGATTTTCGAAGACGGGTGCTACTAGAGTCCGGACGAGCAGTCTGATCAAATCATGCTCATACCCGAGACAAAGTGATACTGAACTCCGCGTCAGTTTGTGTTTCAAGGTATAGCAGAGATTTTAACCGGCGGTAGCGATCTTCAACTTCTGACCCGGCTGGAGATATTTCTTACTGGATATATCATTCCAAGAGACGAGTTGCTTCTGGGATACCTTGAAGCGCCGCGCAATACTCCACAACGAATCGCCCTTACGAATAGTGTACTCAAAACTACCCTGACTAGCGGCTGCGCGAGCTGCCAGCGAGGCATTAGCAGATACAGGTCTTGTATTGCCCGGCAGAATGAGATTTTTTCCAGACCGAATTTTGTGGTTGTGCAAACCATTGAGCGTCATCAATCGCGACACGGAAGTACCGTATTTCCGAGCAATAGTACTGAGAGAATCACCGGATGCAATTCGGTGCTCCAGGTCAGGTTGCTGTAAAGTGTGGCGAGCGTCGCTGGACAAGTCTGCCACGGTGCGGGCCAACGGTTGCGCCAGTCTGGTCGCTGGTACTCTGAACGCATAGCCCTGCGGGATGTGTTTCTCGCCAGACCAGACAATCGCACGCAACGATGGATTATGCAGCCTGAGCTCATCCAAGCTGATACCAGTTGATTGGGCCATGTTGTCTGCGGAGATGAATTCCTGCAGTGTGACTACGTCGTAGCGGGTAGGCCTGTCAAATTTTATCGGACCAAAAAAACGTTCCGGGTCGTTATCGATCTCAAGCGCTGCGAGAAACGAGGTATAAAAGTTCCGAGATGCGAAACCAAAAGCTCGGCCACGATACCGCTCTACAATGACCGCGATATCCCGCGTTCCTAGCACTTTGGAAGCACGCACCATACCCCCCGCTCCGTGGTTGTAACCGGTCAACGCCAGGGGCCAGGTACCGGTGATGCCATAATTGCGCTTAAGTAATTTCGCGGCGCCCTCAGTGGCAGCGTAAGGATCCATGCGTTCATCTACCACATGATCTACACGCATGAACTGTCTCGCCGTTGCAGGCATAAACTGCCACATACCCGCTGCTGCCACCTTTGAATAGGCTGCGGGATTAAAGGATGACTCCACATGGGGAAGGACTTCCAGTTCGGCAGGCAGGTTATGCGCCCTCAGTGTTTGACGGATATAAGGCTTCCACTGCCCAGAGCGTATCAGTCCGTCCTTGAAACGGTTTGACTGGCCAAGCTGGAAACGAACATTTTTCGCTGCAGCGGCAAAAGTGTTACTGGATGTATTCTGTGGCCATGCCGACAGCACCTTCTGTTCTGTGATGGCAAGATTAGTGCGTTTTCCATCGCCGAGGGTATTCAGGGCACTGGCCACGCGATCTCTTGCATCGCTTATCAGGCGCTGACGACCGGCGTCACCGGGTTGGCCAGGAAGCTCAATGGTGTCGTATATGACGTTTAGCGAGCGAGCGTCGTGTATATAGCCCGCAGACGTGGGAATTTCGGTATAAACCTTGATCCAGAACTCAACGGCGGGTTCCAGCGAGGCTGGACGGGGAAAGTTCGCGGCGCTGGCGTTAAGGTAGGGGAGCAGCACCGCAAGCAGAAAGAATGCTTTGATCATACTCAGTAGCCTTTTTAGTGTTCGTAACTTATAGCAGCTTTATTAAGTCGTGTAACCTGAGAACTGGAGAAAACTGAGTTTTCAGCAACTGTGTTACGCCAGCGCGCGCCTGCAGAGGACAGGGTTATAGCCGATTCGTCCCCCGGCACTCCCTCACCTGTAATACAATTCGAAAAAGTACTTGTGTTCTGGTTGGTCTGGAATAGACTTCTCAACCAGTTGAGTGCTGTAGAGCATTTATGTTTTCTGACACCCAATTTGGCACCTGAAAGTAGGCAATTATCAAGCGCGACCGAAAACTGAACTTGAGAAGATATAGCCATTGTGGTGTGCGCTGTGGCTATCGCCCCTTCTGCCCGGTATGCATTTTTTTTCAGATCGATTGAGGAGTCGCAGGGGATGCCGTTACAAGCATTCAGGTTATTCTTAACCGATTTAGCACTCGCCTATACGCCCCAACCGATATGGTCGGCGTCTTATTATCGCAGCGATAATGCGATAATCAGCAGAGAAGTTGCATATGAAATCGAGTAAGCCATGCTGAAAGAGATGTCCGAAAAAGTAAGCTCATGTCCAAACTGATGATTATAGGTGCCGGAGGTGTGGGAAACGTAGTTGCCCACAAGTGCGCCCAATTACCGGAGGTTTTTAGCGAAATCGTGCTAGCTAGTCGCACTGAGTCTAAATGTAAGGCGATAGCAGCCCAACTTCAGCAGACCATCCGCACAGCACAAATAGACGCCGACATTGTCCCACAACTGACCGAGCTGCTAAAAGAGGAACAGCCCGATCTGGTGATTAATGTTGCGCTACCCTACCAAGACCTGACCATTATGGACGCAGCTCTGATAGCGGGCGTGCACTACCTGGACACGGCCAACTACGAACCCCTCGATACTGCTAAATTTGAATATCGGTGGCAGTGGGAATACCAACAACGCTTTTTCGACGCGGGGCTGACCGCCCTGCTTGGTAGTGGATTTGATCCTGGCGCGACCAATATTTTCACAGCCTACCTCGCAAAACACTATTTCGATGAAATCCACGAGCTCGATATCATCGATGTCAATGGCGGAGATCATGGCCATCCTTTTGCTACCAATTTCAACCCCGAGATCAACATTCGGGAAGTCAGCGCAGCGTGTCGCCACTGGGAGAATGGCGAGTTTGTCACCACGCCCGCAATGTCAAAGCGAGCGCGCTACACCTGCCCCGATGACGTTGGCACATTCAACATATACCGCATGTATCACGAAGAACTGGAATCACTCAGTAAGCATTTTCCGAGTCTTAGACGTGCCCAGTTCTGGATGAGCTTTTCGGATCAGTACCTGAAGTATCTTGAAGTATTGAAGAACGTGGGGATGACGGGCATCGAGCCTCTCGAATTCCAGGGGCAGTCGGTCGTGCCTGTTCAGTTTCTCGCCCACTTGCTTCCCGATCCTTCTACGTTAGGCTCGCGCACCGAAGGTAAAACCTGCATTGGTTGTATCGTACGCGGCACCAAAGATGGCAACGAGAAACTAATGTGCCTGTACAGTATCTGTGATCATCAGGCCTGTTATCGGGAAGTAAAGTCGCAAGCTATTTCCTATACCACTGGCGTAGCCGCTATGATTGGTGCCAAAATGATCCTTGAAGGCAAATGGCGCAAGCCTGGTGTTTGGAACGTCGAACAGTGCGACCCCGATTCTTTCATGGAGGACATGAATCGCTACGGCCTGCCCTGGAAAATCGTAGAGTTAGATCCAGCATTCCATTTAGAGATCATTCCCAGCTAATACCGCTCAGGGGCACCAAGCATGCAATTCACAGATTTTGGCACGCTGGATCTTAGTCGCCTGCCCTCACCTTGTTTCGTGGTGGATGAGGTGGCGGTAGAAGGCAACCTGCAGACCCTCAATCAGGTTGCACAGGACAGTGGCGCAAAGATTCTAACAGCCCTCAAAGCCTTCTCCATGTGGAAATTGGCGCCTTTAGTCTCCCGCCATCTCAGTGGCATCTGCGCAAGTGGTCTGCACGAGGTGCGCTTGGGACGCGATTATTACGATGGAGAAGTGCATGTGTTCAGCGCCGCTTACGCTGAAGACGACCTGCAGGAAATTCTGGAAATTGCAGATCACCTGGTATTTAACAGTTGCGCGCAGTGGCTGCGCTATCGCCCGCTCGCGCTAGAGGCTCAGGCCCACCGGCCTACATTGAAATTCGGCCTGCGCATAAATCCTGAGCATTCCGAGGGCACAGTGCCCCTGTACGATCCCTGTACGCTAGGGTCGCGTCTGGGTATTCCGCTATCGCAATTGGATGAGGGTGCACTTGAGCACATCACTGGACTACACTTCCACACATTATGCGAACAAGATTTTCCACCTCTGCAACGGACGCTTCAGGCAGTAGAAGAAAAATTCGGTCATCTGCTCAAACGTATGGAATGGGTAAACTTTGGCGGCGGACATCATATTACGCGGCCCGACTACCAACGCGACGAACTGGTGGAATGCGTTCGCACATTTTCCTTGAAGTATGGGGTGCAGGTTTACCTTGAGCCTGGCGAAGCCATCGCCCTGGGCACTGGCGTACTCGTTAGTGAGGTGCTGGACCTCAGCTGGAACCAACTGCCGCAAGCGATACTCGATTCTTCCACCACATGCCACATGCCGGATGTACTGGAAATGCCCTACCGACCAGAGGTTTTGGGTGCATCCGAGGCGGGTGTCCAGGCGAACACATATCGTTTAGGCGGGCTGACCTGTCTCGCGGGCGATGTGATGGGTGACTACAGCTTCCCCGAGCCTCTCTCAATAGGACAACGGCTGGTATTCAGTGATATGGCGCATTACACCATGGTCAAAACCAGCACCTTCAATGGCACAAAGCTTCCCGCGCTGGCGATTTGGAATTCGAACACAGATCATTTAGAGATCGTGCGCGAGTTTGGCTATGATGATTTCAAGAACCGTCTATCGTGAAGCCGTTATCGTGGGCCGGTGACACCAGGTGCATTCTCCATTCCACTTCAGGAACGGGGGCATCTTCCAGAAATGCCTTTATCATGACATTCACCTGATCTGGCGCTTCCTGTTGCACCCAGTGGGAGACTCTAGGCAGATACCGTATCTGAAAGTCGCTGACATACTCTTCGGTGCCATACGTGGTCTCACGGGTAAGCGCCACATCCTCTTCACCCCAGATCATCAGCGTAGGGACATTGATGATCGGCAGACCACGTGCAGCAACTTCTTTTCTACCTCGCAGCAAAGCGCGATAGTAATTGATCATCGCTTTCAATGCGCCTGGTAGATTAGCGTTCTG
>PKCY01000274.1 GCA_002862985.1 Haliea sp. | reverse complement strand
CGCAGGAGAAACGCCGACGTGCATCAATCAACACCTCAGGTTCGAAGCGCATGACGAAGGCTTCGAGGTAATGTGCCGACGCGTCACTGGCACGTCTGCGTCCGGTAAATCCTAAAGAATACTGCAGACCATGTCGGCACCACGATCAGCGTAAGCACGGATGCAAAATCCAGCGCAACCATTGTCCATACCGAGACTCAATGTGTATACCCGCGCAAAGCATCACACTCTGATGTACTAAGACAATAAAGTAGACCGCGTTCGGCAGTTGCTCTGGCCTGCGCGCTATCGCCGCGAGCCCGATGAGTCCTGGCCATAGACAAGTAGACCTCAGCACTATCGGGGTCAATACGCTGAGCTCGCTGCAAAAGCGCTAGTGCCTGCTCGTAATCACCTCGCGAGGTAGCCTGCTCTGCCTTCGTCAGCAGTGGCCGCCATGCAGCACTGGCAGGGGGATCGGGGGGTCGCGGCTGGGGCAAGGTTACTCCGGGCACCGCTGCCGGTTTATCCGGCTGTTGCACCGCAGGGCCAGAGTCTTGATCTGACTGACGATAGATAGAACAGGAGGCAAGCGAAGCAATCAACACCAGTAACATAGCCCTGAACATGCGTTGTGAAGACATCATTAGTCACCTCTGCCAAACAGCGATTCAAACCAGCCGCGGATACCTGAGCCGGATTTACGGGGTGAGCAATTGGTCCGCTGACGCGGTTCGGAACCGTCAATAAAGGGCAGCATACGGGAGTTTGGACAGCCTTCGCCAGTTAAGTAACCATTCCCATCATCGATCCAAAAAGTTTCAATGCCGTCGGGCATACGATAGGCAAGTGAGCGTTTGCTGGCGCGGGCCATAAAATGCCCCCAGATTTTAAGTGCACCACTTCCGCCTGTCAGCCCGGTACCACCATTGTCATCACGGCCAACCCAACTGACCGCCAGCAGGTCGCCGGAAAAACCCGCAAACCAGGAGTCACGGCCGTCGTTCGACGTGCCCGTCTTTCCGGCCACATCAAAATCTTCCGGTAGGTAACGATAAACGCCTTTCCCTGTTCCCTCACGCACCACAGCGCGTAAAGCGTAGTGTAATAGGTGGACCGCCTGTTGGCTGGAAGTACGATCGTATTCTAGCGGATAGCTCCTTAGCGGCTCTCCATGGGCGTCGACAATATCGCGGATACTGCGCAACGGCATACGAAAACCGCCGGCTGCGATCGACTGGTACATCGCCGCCATATCCATGGGGGAGTATTCGCCCGCTCCCAACATCAGTGCGGGTACCCGCGGAACGTTCTGCACACCCAATCGCGCCAATGTATCGACGATGGTGTCCAGCCCCAAATCCAGTCCCAGGCGAGCGCTGGCCAGATTGTAGGATTTTGCCAAGGCGCGGTAGAGCAGCGCGTCACCGTGTGGCCGGCCATCAAAGTTTTGTGGTTTCCAGGGCTGCCCGGATTGGCCTTTTAGATTAAGCGGAGTATCGGACAGTACCGATGCGAGGTTGTATTTACGCGGCTGCTCCAATGCCGCCAGATAAATAGCCGGCTTGAGCAGAGACCCGGCCGGACGACGCGCGTCCAGTGCGCGGTTGAAACCGGCATACCGAGGTTTGCGTCCACCGACCAGTGCCGCCACCTCCCCGGTGTCGAAACGCGTCACCACCGTCGCACTCTGCAATTGATCACTGGGATCCAACTGATCCATAACGGCCATCGTACTGTGCTCGGCCTGCCTTTGAAGCAACGGATCGAAACTGGTAAATATGCTGAGACCGCGGGTAGTGAGATCTTCTTCACGATAATCCCGACGCAATTGCCGGCGCACAAGATCCAAAAAGGCAGGAAACGAATTGCGGATACTATGCTGATTGTTAAGCCCCAAACCCATCGCCCGAGCCACGCCGAGCTGCTCCTGTGATATCACGTCCTGGGCTGCCATCACGTCCAGGACCACATTGCGCCGCTCTAGTGCTCGCTCGGGGTTGCGTACCGGGTTGTAGAGCGACGGGCCCTTGATCATCCCAATTAGCAAGGCTTGCTGCGGCAAGCCAAGTTGCTCCAATGGCGTGTCAAAATAATAGCGTGAGGCCAGCGCCAGACCGTGCAACGCCCGGGGGCCCTCCTGGCCCAGGTACACCTCGTTAATATAGCTTTCCAGAATCTGGTCTTTGTCGTAGTGCAATTCTATCAACACGGCCATGACCAGTTCGGTGAGCTTGCGTACGATGGTGCGTTCGGGCGTCAGATAATAGTTTTTCACCAGTTGTTGGGTGATGGTGCTCCCCCCGGCTACCACCCCACCAGAACGCATATTGCTGAGAGCAGCACGGGCGATACCGACAATGGAAAATCCAGGGTGCTCGTAGAAGCCCCTGTCCTCCACTGCCAGCAACCCATTGCGGAGGGTAACGGGGATATCCTCTAACCGCACCAGCAGGCGGTCTTCCCCGTGCTGCGGATAAATACCCCCAATCTGCACTGGATCAAGTCGCATCAGGTCGACATTTTTACCGCCAGCATACAAGCCCGTAACCCGGTTGCTACCAAATTCAACCAACACCCGCCGCGGCGATTCACTCTCGCCGGGAAATTCAAAGCCACGTGTGTAAATATCGAAACGATTACGGTAGTGCGATACCTGCCCGGGGTTTAGAGGAGCGCTCACCGAACGATAGCCCAACACTTCCAACTCGTAGGTCAGGTCCTGGGGGCTGAGCCCCGCACCCACAAACAGCTCGAGAGGGCGCGCATACACTTTCGCCGGCAGATCCCACATCTTGTCGATGAAAGTAGCCGTGATGCGCGCGTCCAGATACGCCACAAACATCCCGCCCATTACCAGCAGGACGAGGGCTAATTTCAGTAACAGGTGGCGGGTCTCAATCATGGAAGCCGAGTTTACACCAGCCGCTGTCAAAAATTGGGTTCGCGTTGACTGTGAATCATCTTCACTGCGCCCCCCAACCAAAGGAAAGTACATCTAGGGGTTTAATTCAACTGGCGAATAGGGATAATGGATCGCTGTTTGTAACTCAAAGAGTGGAAATAATGACAAAGTACGTCGCATACGGCATTGGGGCCGCACTGGTAGATACCGAAATCAAGGTTCAGGACACTGAGCTCACCGAGATGAACGTCGAAAAAGGCCTCATGACCCTGGTTGATCAGGATCGCCAGGCCGAATTACTGAGTCATCTGCAAGATCACCTGGTCAAGGCCAAGCACGCCAGCGGGGGCAGCGCAGGTAACTCCATGATTGCCACCGCCCATTTTGGCGGGCCGACTTTTATGTCCTGCAAAGTAGCCAATGATAGTGACGGCGATATTTACATCGCCGACCTTGAGGCGGCGGGCGTTGACCACTGCTTTAAAGGCGAGCGGGACACCGGCATCACCGGAAAATGCCTGGTGTTAGTAACACCCGATGCCGAGCGCAGTATGAATACATTCCTAGGTATCAGCGAAACCCTATCCACCGCGCAGCTGGATGCCGAGGCGATTGCCGCGTCTGAATACGTCTATCTGGAAGGCTATCTGGTCACATCTCCCACCGGCCGCGAAGCGGCCATCAGGGCCAGAGAAATTGCCCAGGCGGCCGGAGTGAAAACCGCACTCAGTTTTTCCGATCCCGGCATGGTGGAGTTTTTTCGTGACGGTATTGCCGAAATGATCGGAGATCGACTGGACCTGATATTCTGCAACGAGGACGAAGCCCTGGGCTGGGCCCAGAGCGACAGCCTCGATACGGCGGTAGAGAAGCTCAAAGAGATCGCAAATTCTTTTGTTATTACTCGCGGCAGCGACGGCGCAATAACCTTCGACGGCACCACCCTCACAAAAGTATCGTCACACAAAGTGAAGGCAGTGGACACCAATGGTGCCGGCGATATGTTTGCTGGTGCATTTTTGTACGCTATCACTCAAGGCGAAGACTTTCCCACCGCGGGCCGCTTTGCCAGCCTTGCAGCCAGCAAGATTGTCACCAATTATGGCCCCCGCCTTCCCGCTGAGGAATACGGTGCACTGCGCAAGGAATTTTTTGGCGAGTAGCAGAGTGGCAAGCTGTACTCCATCAAAAAAGGCCTATCTGTTTATCCGTTAGCGCACGGAACGAATTGCCGACAAAAACCAGAATACCATCGGCCACCGGCGCTAACTGCCGGTCGACGTAGTGCTGATAGTCCAGGGCGGCCCGCGGTTGCGCAGCGGGTTCGGGGCCGCTGGCGGTAATCACATACTCAACCCAGTCTCCCCGGGCGGGAACGGGCAGGTCGCGCTCGCCGCACAAGCGAGCCGCCTGCACATGAGGAGGCACATTGCGTTGGTAATCCTTGAGCTTGCGCCGCAAGCGTTTGCGATAGACTAACTGGTGATCCTCCTCTCCCGCCAGAACGCGTGCGGTCACAGCTTTTACATAGTCCTCATACGGTTCCTGAAAAAATATACGCCGGTACAGTTCCTCCTGAAACGAGCGGGCCAGTCGCGTCCAATCGGTGCGCACGTTTTCCAGACCCTTAAACACCAATTGATCACCGTCCGTACCGGCCACCACTCCTGCGTACCGCTTCTTGCTGCCCTTGTCCGAGCCGCGCACGGTCGGCATTAGAAAACGCTTGAAGTGGGTTTCGAACTCAACCTCGAGGAGACTTTCAAGCTCGAACTCTTCCCGCAGCGTCTCCCGCCACCAGGCATTCAGATCACGCACCAACCCCCGCCCAGCTGCAATGGCGTCGGCATCATTACGCGCGTCCTGTATCCACACAAACACCGAATCGGTATCACCGTAAATGACCCGGTGTCCCACTTCCTCTATATAGTCGCGGGTCCTTCCGAGTATTTGGTGTCCACGGCGGGTGATAGAGCTGACCAGCTTGGCGTCGAAAAAACGGCACCCAGGCGTGCCCAGCACACCGTAAAAACTGTTCATAATAATCTTGATTGCCTGAGACAGGGGCGCATCACCTTCGACTTTGGCTGTATCTCGCTGTTGCCAGAGTTGTGCAATGAGCGCCGGTAGAATATGCCCCTCCCGGGCAAAATGCGCATCCAAATAACCCGGCACGGTCTCCTCATCAGGCATCTGTTCGGACAACCCCAGCGCCAGACCAAGGGGATCGATAAAAAAAGTACGGATGATACTCGGATACAGGCTTTTGAAATCCAGTACCAGGACATGATTGAAAATGCCCGGTTCAGAATCGAGCACGAAGCCACCCGGGCTCGCAAACCGCTCACTGCTCGCATTGGGCGCCACATAGCCACTGCGGTGCACCCGTGGGAGATAGAGGTTGTCAAAGGAGGCGACCGAGCCGCCCATGCGGTCCAGGTTGAGGCCGGTCATAACACTGCGCGCCACTGCAAAATCTATCATCGCGGTAGATTCAAATATGTCCGACACCAACTCACAGTCCTTGAGGTTGTAAGTTGCCAGGCTGGTTTTATCCTCCCGAAACTGGCGGGTGATTTCCGCGCCCCGATCACCCCCGCTCAAGAGCTTGCCCTCGCCTAGTAACTGATGCGATACATGCTCCAGAGAAAAGCTTTCGAAGCGGTAGAACGCCGCCCGCAGCAGTTCGATTCCATCGAGAATCACGCGGCCGGGAAATTGCACTGTGTAGCGTTCACTGCCTTCTTCCAGTTCACGCCAATGGCCGGGGCGACGATCTCTGCCCAGTAACAAACGACCTCCCTGATGATCGGCAATACGTTGCAGGTAACGGGTATCAAAGTTGATCACATTCCAGCCAATCAACACGTCGGGGTCGTACTGGGCAATCCAGTCCATAAAGGCTTGCAGCAAGTGCCCTTGGGTCGAGCAATGTTCTACATATTCCTGCTCTGCTCCCTGCCCCAACATAAACACTCGTCGCACTTCCCCCTGGGGAGACTTGCCGTGCACGGCAATGGAATAGAGCTGCAAACCTTCCATCGCAGTTTCGATATCAAAGGACACCACTTTGAAAGCAGGCCGGTAGTCACAGGCTTTTATCGCAGGGTCTTCAAGCACCAGATATTGACCACGGCGGCGTGCCGCACCGTGCAGCAGGGCAGATCCAGCCACAAAGCGCTCCATCAGATAGCGGTCGGCGGGATTAATATCAGCTTCCAGGGGTGCTAGCCCCAGTTCGCGTAGCGCGTCTGCTACGCGCCGCGCCTGTCGATACTGACGCGAATAGACGCCGACAACGGGCTCCATAGAAAAATTGCGCAGCGGAAGCGCTTTTAGTTCGACACCGGGTATATTTGCCAAAAATTCACGGGCCTGCGGGACCTCACTCTCTGCCAGAAAAAACACACTCTTTTCACCACGCACCAGTGCACACAGTGGTCCCTGCTGGGTGCTGAACCAAAACTCCAGTTCCACACCGCCGGGCGTGTCGCGCCAGTTGCGCGTCAGGAGAAAGCCCTCGAAAGCCTGTGCTGTCAAACTGCACCCTCTATTTCAGCGCGGGGGACTGGGCTTGGGCGTCCCAGTGGCTTAAGCTATCACCCCATAAGCTTGTATGTATTCCAACGGACGATAAACTAATGAAAAAACCCGTCATCAAAGAGGACCCTTTATATCAGCTGCTCCGCACCGAGGACATTAAGGGTTTCAACGAGCAGCGCGATCACCTCGATGCCAGCGAACTAAAAAGCGGCGACTATCGAGGACGCGATCTGCGCAATATGAATGCGGATGGGCTGGACTTCAGCAATTCCTACTTTCGCAATGCAGACCTCAGCGGCATCGATTTTCGCAACACCAACCTGGAGGGCGCCAGTCTGCTCGATGCCAAGCTGTCGGGAACCTACTTCCCGGCGGAGTTGAGTGCGCAGGAAATTCGGTTGTCACTGGATACGGGCACCCGCCTGCGCTACACGGCTACCTAGGGATGCTCGTTACAATTACCCCTGCGACAACAGATCACGCAGGTCTATGATTGCCGCATTGGCACGACTCAGATAAGACGCCATAACCAGGGAGTGGTTAGCCAGCACTCCGAAGCCGCTGCCGTTGAGAATCATCGGGCTCCACACGGCTTCCTGGGTACCTTCCAGCTCGCGAATAATCTGCTGCAGACTCACTGTGGCATTTTTCTTCTCGAGCACATCGGCAAAATCCACTTCCGCTGCCTTAAGAAATTGAATCAGTGCCCACGCAGTCCCGCGCGCCTCGTAAAAGACGTCATCAATCTCCATCCACTCGGTGCGCACCACCCGTTCTAGCGGCGCATCTGTTGACTGGGTTGCACTCACATCTCCAGCCAGGTCCGTATTAAAACGCGCCTTGCCGACACTGGCGCTAAGTCGCTGGGAAAGACTACCCAGGCGACTATCTACTGTCGATAACCAGTAACGCAGGTTATCAGCACGCGCATAAAACTGCGCACCAGATGACTGTGTGTCCGACAGTCGATCGAAATAGGCGCGGGCATACCTGAGGCCGTCGCGGTATTCGGACTCCGATGAGGGCAGAATCCAGCTGTCGGAATTGAAGTTAAAGCGCGGTTCCATCTCCACCAAGTCCACATCTTCGGTGGACTGGGATTGTGAGCGGCTGAGTACTTCGCGCATTGCCCTGGAAAGATCGCGTACCTGAATCAAAACGCCGTATTCCCAGCTCGGCATATTGTCCAGCCATACACCGGGGGGAAACCGATCGTTGTGGGTAAAACCGCCGGGTTTATCCAACAGTGTTTCCATTACACCGATCAGCGCGCCCATAGTCACGGAACCTCTGACAACAGCGACCCCCTTTTCCGCTGCCAGCGCCTGAGCCTTTTCATTTACGTTAAAGGGCGCTGGAGCAATACTCCAGTACATCCCCAGGATAACCACTACGATCAGGTACAAACCGAGTACGCACGCAAACAATTTGCCAAGACCATTGGGCAGGACGTCGGCCAAGGTGTCGCGCCACCGGGCAAGCGTGTCTGTTACTGTATTCATGCTAGTACTCAGTTATTGGTGTGTTGGTGTTGATTGTTGGCGGCGGCGCTCTTGCGCACGTCAGCTACCGTACAGACTTCGCCGCCTGATGCAAGTTGCAGGCACAAGCCAATCTCATCACCCGGTGCAGGCATAGACGCTAGTTCGAGTAGCATTAAGTGCGTGCCGCCTGGCGCCAGCTCCACCTGCTCGCCCGGCGCCAAAGACAGACCCTTTAGCTGCTCCATCCGCATGAGGCCGTCCACTTCACTGGTCCTGTGTATTTCTACCTTTTCTGCCACGTCGACGCTACCGCCGATGATCGCAACAGGGACATCCCCCCGGTTGATGAGGGTGAGATACGCGGAGGTATTTGGCTGGAGCGGCGGCAGTGCGCGCACCCAAGCGTTCTTCAACTCAAGCGCATCGTTGGACTGCGCTGCAGCTACGAGCGGGAAAATTGCAGCTACTAGCGCAGCCATCGATACCTTAATCACTTTTGACTCTCCCTCAGCCGGAACTTATCTGCCACTTCAATCATCTCAATAGTATACCACCGCAAGCGTCGTCGATCCCTCCCCTCTCGGCGAGATCTGCAAATTCTTGGTACAATTTAATTCCTAAACCCGCCGCCGATAGCGCTGCTCCACCTGAGGATTTGTTATGCGCGCTTTGCTCGCAACCCTGTTATTCGTCATGGCTGGCACTTGCCAGGCGCTAAGCGCTGCCGAGCAGTCCCCTTTCGGCGCGACGAGCGGGCCTGAATTTCTCCCGGTTGATGAGGCCTATCAGCTGGAAGTTGAAGTTCTCGATGATCAGCGGGTGCGCGTTTACTGGCAGATTGCAGAAAATTACTACCTCTACCAGCATCGCTTCGACTTTCAGCTGCAGGACGCACAGGGTGAAATAGCGCTGGAAGCCACTTTGCCTGAGGGCATTATCCGCAGCGACGAGTATTTTGGCGAAGTAGAGGCGCATTACACCAGCGCCGATATCACGCTGAAACTACAACGTACCACCTCCAAGGCAACACTATCGACAACCTCACAGGGCTGCGCTGACGCGGGCCTGTGCTATCCGCCACACAAACAATATTACGAACTGGACTTTAATACCGGCACCGCAACGCCCGTCAGCCAGCCACAAAAACTGGCTCCAACCCAGGAAATAACAGCCGCGGAGACAGCGGGAAGCAGTTCACTACTGTACATGTTATTGCTGGCCTTCATGGGTGGTGCCATTCTCAATCTGATGCCTTGCGTCTTTCCAATCCTCTCTCTGAAGGTACTGAGTTTCGCGCGCAGCAGCGATCACGACCGACACCTTCAAAGTTGGGTCTACACTGCAGGTGTCATTTCAAGCTTCGTACTTGTGGCGGCGCTGCTCATCGGGCTGCAACGGGCCGGGAGTGCTATCGGCTGGGGATTTCAGCTCCAGTCTCCGGGCTTTGTCATCGCCCTGGCTTATCTGTTCATTGCCATGGGCCTCTCCCTGTCAGGCCTTGTGGAGTTTGGCGGCAATCTCATGAATACCGGAAGCGGACTGGCCAACCGCCGCGGACTGAGTGGTAGTTTCTTTACCGGCGTGCTGGCAGTGGTCGTGGCCAGTCCCTGTACTGCACCTTTTATGGGCACAGCATTAGGATTCGCCGTGAGTCAGCCACCGCAGATTGGCCTGCTGGTGTTTGCTGCTCTGGGCGCGGGCATGGCGGCCCCCCTGCTATTGTTCAGCTACAGTGGCGCGGCCCGTGCGCTGATGCCAAAACCTGGCGCATGGATGGATACCCTCAAGCAGTTGTTGGCTTTCCCACTGTATGCCACGGCCATATGGTTGCTCTGGGTCGCGGGTCGCCAGACCGGAGTGAATACAATGACGGCCGCACTGTGCGGTGCGTTGATGCTGGCAATGGGATTGTGGTTGTGGAGCCCCAACTGGTGGCGCAGGGCTCTTGCATTAACCTGTGTAGTAGCGGCATTAGCACTGGGCTCCATGCACGACCTGGATGGCGGTAGCAGCGGTTCAGCAGATCTGGCCCACGGGCAGGTTGCCTGGTCAGAACAAGAAGTGGCAGCACTGCGCAGTGCCGGCAAGCCGGTCTTCGTGGATGTAACCGCTGACTGGTGCATCACCTGTATCGCCAATGAGACAGCCGTGCTGCTGACAGATGACATGATTCAGGCATTTGCTGACTACGGCGTGGTTTACGTGGTCGCCGATTGGACCCAACAGGACGCCGAGATTGCCGCGCTGCTGAAAAAACACGGACGCAATGGCATCCCGTTTTACTTGATGTATGCCGCCGATAGTTCCACCGAGCCACTGATTCTGCCGCAAATATTGACCAAAGACGCCGTGCTGGAAGCGCTAGCGACCGTATCGAGCAAGAACACCGACGTTGCAGATCGTTTCCCGCCCGATTAGGGCATTTGGGTTCTTTTAAAGACATTACTACTCGGCGTGATATTTTGCGCGATTACTCGATTTAGATGCCTTAAAACTGCCTAACGTCTGCAATTCAGTAGCTAAAAGTGGCCAAAAGTCGCAGAAATACCAAAATTCGTAGACAGTCTGGAAAAATTGCGCCAGTATTTGCCCAATTCGCGTCCAGCCGGGGGCGCCCAAACCGGGAGAGCCATCCAAATGGCGACCATTCTTGTACTACACGGCCCCAATCTGAATCTGTTGGGGCAGCGCGAGCCCGGCATCTACGGCAGTACCACGCTGGATGACATCAACCAACATCTGGAGCAAATGGCGCGCGAACATAGCCACCACCTATTGTGCATGCAGAGCAATGCAGAATACGAGCTGGTGGAACGAGTGCAGGAAGCGCGCAATGAGGGCGTGAATTTTATCCTGATCAATCCCGCCGCCTTTACCCACACCAGCATTGCACTGAGGGACGCCATAGCCGCGGTCGGGATCCCTTTTATAGAGATTCATCTTTCCAACACACATGCCAGAGAAAAGTTCCGACAGCATTCCTATTTTTCCGATCTGGCTGAAGGTGTTATCTGCGGCCTGGGCGCACAAGGATATGAACTCGGCCTGCGCGCCGCACTGAACCATTTAGAACCAACATAATAACCATCCAAGAGACCGCACTATGGACATTCGCAAAGTAAAAAAGCTGATCGAATTGCTGGAAGAGTCCAACATTGACGAGATCGAAATCAAGGAGGGCGAGGAGTCGGTGCGCATTAGCCGTAACGGAGCCCAGGCGTTGGCGATGGCTGCTGCGCCCATAGCGCCCCCTTACGCACCGCCCCCGCCACTTGCGCCAGCTACTCCTGTCGCGCCAGCTGCACCCGCCGCCGCTGAATCTGTCACTGAGGCCGCAGGACATGTAGTGCGCTCGCCCATGGTAGGCACATTTTACAGCGCGCCCTCACCGACCTCCGCAGTCTTTGTCGAAGTCGGCCAGAGCGTCAAGGCCGGAGACGTCGTCTGTATCGTCGAGGCGATGAAGATGATGAACCAGATTGAAGCGGATAAAGACGGTACCATCGGGGCCATATTGGTTGAAACCGGTGAACCCGTTGAATTCGACCAGCCACTGTTCTCCATCAAGTAAGCAACCTCCGGCCAGCGACAAGCAGAGGACCACGGCATGCCCATATTAGAAAAAGTACTCATCGCAAACCGCGGTGAGATAGCACTACGTGTGCTGCGGGCCTGCAAGGAACTGGATATCCAGACCGTTGCAGTCCACTCCAAGGCGGATCGTGAACTGAAACACGTGTTGCTCGCCGATGAAGCGGTTTGTATTGGCCCCGCGGCGTCCTCGGAAAGCTATCTTAATGTCCCCGCAATTATCAGCGCAGCAGAGGTCACCCGCGCCAGCGCTATTCACCCTGGCTATGGTTTCCTGGCAGAGAATGCCGACTTCGCCGATCAGGTTGAAAAAAGCGGATTCATCTTTATTGGTCCAACAGCTGACACCATCCGCCTGATGGGAGATAAAGTCTTCGCAATACAGGCAATGAAGCAAGCAGGTGTTCCCACGGTGCCCGGGTCTGACGGGCCTCTGACAGACGATAACGACCACACGCTGGAAGTTGCGCGGCGCATTGGATACCCGGTCATCATCAAAGCAGCCGCTGGAGGCGGCGGTCGTGGCATGCGTGTGGTGCATAACGAAGCCGCCCTGGTCAGTTCGGTGGAGATCACCCAGTCAGAGGCGGCCGCAGCATTTGGCTCGGCAGTAGTCTACCTGGAGAAATTTCTACAGAAACCCCGCCACGTAGAGATACAAGTGCTTGCAGATGGCCAGGGTAATGCCATTCATCTGGGCGACCGGGACTGCTCCTTACAGCGGCGCCATCAGAAGGTGCTCGAAGAGGCACCCGCACCACTCATCCCCCAGGAAGCGCGGGACGCAGTGGCGAAGTCCTGCATCGAGGCCTGTATCGAAATCGGCTACCGGGGGGCAGGCACTTTCGAATTCCTGTATGAGGAGGGACACTTCTACTTTATCGAAATGAACACGCGCGTGCAGGTTGAGCACCCGGTCACCGAGATGATTACTGGCATCGATATCGTAAAGGAACAATTGCGCATCGCAAGTGGCTTGCCATTGTCTCTTGACCAAAGTGAGGTACTTATCCGGGGCCACGCCTTTGAGTGCCGCATCAACGCGGAAGACCCTAAATCGTTCCTCCCCTGCCCAGGCAAGGTCACCACGTTCCACGCGCCCGGCGGACTGGGCGTCCGTGTGGACTCTCATCTCTATGACGGCTATACAGTGCCGCCGTATTACGATTCACTGATCGCCAAAATTATTAGCTACGGTGAGACGCGGGAGGTCGCCTTAGCCAGAATGCGCGGAGCACTGGACGAATTAGTGGTAGAGGGCATTCGCACGAATACGCCACTGCATCGGGATTTAGTACGCGATGCGGCCTTTATGGCGGGAGGAGTAAGCATTCACTATCTCGAAAGTAGGCTTGAAAAATAAGCCCTAAGACTAACCACTTATATTCTAGAATCACGATAGTGAACGCAAACTACAAAGCTAAAGTACACGGCTGCACATCTTTGTGACTTGGCTGCAGCTTCGGCTGAATGTGCAACGCCGGGACATTCCCGCGCTGGAGGAGCTGTTACTCACCACCGGAGCCGTCGCCGTAACCCTGGAAGACAATGCCGATCAACCACTACTGGAGCCTGGCGTGGGGGAAACGCCGCTATGGAACCAGACACGACTCACTGCCCTCTACCCAGCCGATACCGATATGGAGCCCATTCTGCAGACGATACCTGCTCCGCTTCTGGAGGAGGCAAACCTACGGGTAGAAATTCTTGAAGACAAGGACTGGGAGCGAGAGTGGATGCGGCACTACCACCCACTCCAATTCGGCCGTCGACTCTGGGTATGCCCCAGCTGGCTAGCGCCGCCAGACCCCGACGCGGTGAACCTGTTGCTGGACCCGGGCCTAGCCTTCGGCACCGGAACCCACCCGACCACCGCACTGTGCCTGCAACAACTGGCCGATTTACCACTGACCGGACAAACCGTCGTGGACTATGGCTGCGGCTCGGGCATCCTGGCAGTCGCCGCTATGAAGCTGGGCGCTTCACGTGCTCTGTGCGTTGATAACGATCCTCAAGCCCTGGCAGCCAGCGTCGACAACGCAGCGCGAAACAGCATAGCTTCCCAGAATCTAACCGTTACATTACCAGAGGAGGTGGACCATCAATGCTGGGCACTTCAGGCGGAGCTAGTCATTGCCAACATCCTCGCCGGCCCGCTGATCGAATTGTCGGAAACACTTTTAGGTTTTTTACGACCGACAGGCACGCTGCTTCTATCGGGTCTATTGAAGAACCAGGCCACAGAATTATGCGAACACTACGCTGACACGCTGCCGCTAAAAGTTGTTGGGGAAAAAGAAGGATGGGTTTGCTTGCAAGGAAACTTCCCAACGCGCTAGTGCAATTTTGCGCGGCAACATTTATCGCTGCTTTATTTGCACAAATCTTCTTTCCCACACCATTTCTACCGAGTATGATACGGCCTCTTTTCGACGCCGCTTTTCGAACATAAACTCATGCTGCAAATTGGTCCCTACACCCTACCCAATCGTGTCGCCCTTGCGCCCATGGCAGGCATTACTGATTTGCCTTTTCGCAAGCTGTGCGCCGAATTCGGTGCAGGCCTGGTGGTGTCTGAGATGATCAGCTCCAACCCACGCCTGCGTCGCTCTGCCAAGACCCAATCGCGCAGTCGTCACGACGATGAAATAGCGCCCCGGTCCATACAAATTGCCGGGTACGACCCCGAGCAAATGGCCGAATCAGCCCGCTATAATGTGGAACACGGCGCTCAAATCATCGACATCAATATGGGCTGCCCCGCTAAAAAAGTGTGCCGAAAAGCGGCAGGCTCCGCCCTGCTAGCCGATGAAGCGCGGGTAAAATCCATATTATTGGCAGTCACTGCAGCGGTGGATGTGCCTGTTACCTTGAAGATTCGCACCGGCACAGCACCAGACACCAAAAATGGCGTCACCATTGCGCGCATAGCTGAAGACGCCGGGATTGCAGCACTGGCAGTTCACGGACGGACCCGCGCGTGCGCTTTCAAGGGTCACGCCGAGTACGACACTATCGCTGCCATTGTCGCCGCCATTGATATTCCGGTGTTAGCCAATGGCGACATCGATTCCCCGCAACGAGCGGCAGCAGTGCTGGCTGATACCGGCGCCGCCGGAGTTATGATCGGAAGAGCTGCCCAGGGGCAACCCTGGCTCTGTGGCCAGATCGCGGTGTATCTGGACACCGGGATGACGCCGGTCGCACCGAACGCAGACCAACAACTACACATTCTCCATCGACACGTAACCCAGCTGCATCATTTCTATGGTGAATTCACCGGCGTGCGGGTCGCGCGAAAACATGTCGGCTGGTATTTAAGCAGCCGCATGGATGCCCGCGCGCAACGCAACGCATTTAATCAACTTGCACTTCCAAACGAGCAGCTACACTACATAGAACGACTATCGAGTCTCCACACCAATGAGGTACTTGCAGCATGAGCAGGGCTGAACCCCTTCACCCCCCTTTGAATGGCGCGCTTAACGCCGTCAATGATCATGAACAACGCGCAGAGCACACTAGCGAACTGTGCTATGCGGTCACCTCTGCTGTGCGCAGCTACCTGAATGAGTTGGACGGTCAAATGTCCACCGATGTGTATCAAATGGTGCTGGCAGAAATTGAAGCGCCGTTGCTGCAGGAAATCATGGCTTACACACGCAACAACCAGACCAAGGCATCGCTGATGCTGGGCTTAAACCGGGGTACGCTGCGAAAAAAACTTAAGCAGTATCACCTCATTAGCGACAAGCGCTAGGGGCTGGGGCTGTCATGAGTGAGCGGGACGATCAACATAACTATGTGCGGGTAAAACGGGCCCTAATCAGTGTGTCCGACAAAGCGGGTATCGAGGATTTCGCGAGTTCCCTGCAGGAATTGGGAGTGGAGATTCTCTCCACCGGAGGCACCTACCGCCTGTTGCAGGGGTTGGGTCTGAAGGTCACCGAGGTCTCCGACTACACCGGCTTCCCTGAAATGATGGACGGTCGCGTCAAAACCCTCCATCCCAAGGTGCACGGCGGCATCCTCGCCCGCCGCGGGCAAGATGACGCGGTAATGGCCGAGCATGGCATCGAACCTATCGATATGGTCGTCGTCAACCTGTATCCCTTCGAGGCAACCGTGGCCAAGCCTGATTGTTCGCTGGAGGATGCCATAGAAAATATCGACATCGGTGGCCCCACTATGGTTCGAGCGGCCGCCAAGAATCATCGTTTTGTCAATATTATCGTGAACGCAGCAGACTATGGTGATGTTCTTGGTGAGATGCAGGCCAACGCCGGTGGCACCTCATTGAAAACCCGCTTTAATCTAGCGATTAAGGCCTATGAACACACCGCCGCGTACGACGGCGCGATTGCCAATCATTTCGGCACCCTGATGCAGGGAGGCTCGCCAAAATTCCCGCGTACATTCAACACCCAATTTCATAAAACCCAGGAAATGCGCTACGGCGAAAACCCGCACCAGGAGGCGGCCTTTTACGTGGAAGCCAATCCCGCCGAAGCGGGCATCGCTACTGCGAGGCAAATTCAGGGGAAGGCGCTGTCGTACAACAATGTGGCTGACACTGATGCCGCGCTGGAATGCGTGAAGAATTTTCACGGTCCCGCGTGTGTGATCGTCAAGCATGCGAATCCCTGTGGCGTTGCCGTAGCAGAAAGTATTAGCAAAGCCTATGACCTGGCCTTTGCCACCGACACGGAGTCCGCGTTTGGCGGCATCATCGCCTTCAACCGCGAATTGGATACAACAACAGCGGCCAGTATCGTCGAACGGCAATTTGTGGAAGTTATAATCGCGCCCAGCGTCAGTGATGAAGCGGCCGCACTGGTAGCCAATAAGAAGAATGTGCGCCTGCTAGCCTGTGGCGAATGGTCCCCGGCCAACCCCGCGTTGGATTACAAGCGGGTCAACGGTGGCTTGCTGGTGCAGGATCGTGACCTGGGCATAATTACTCGCGACGACCTGCAGGTTGTCAGTAAACTGCAACCGACCGAACAGCAGATGCAAGATCTGCTGTTCGCCTGGGTAGTCGCAAAATTCGTTAAATCCAATGCTATTGTCTACGCCGCCAATGGCCAAACAGTGGGCATTGGCGCGGGACAAATGAGCCGCATTAATTCGGCCCGCATTGCCGGTATTAAGGCAGAGCATGCAGGGTTACCTGTTGTGGGCTCGGTAATGGCCTCTGACGCCTTCTTCCCATTTCGGGATGGCATCGACAACGCCGGTGCGGTGGGCATTGCTGCCGTCATCCAACCGGGTGGGTCCATCCGCGATGAAGAAGTGATCGCCGCCGCTGACGAACACGGCATGGCAATGGTGTTTACGGGCATGCGTCACTTCAGGCATTAACAGTTCTCGTCACATAATTTAGGTAATCAGCATGAATGTTCTAGTCATCGGCGGCGGCGGACGTGAGCACGCGCTGGCCTGGAAAGCCGCACAATCAACTCAGGTAAAAACTGTCTACGTCGCGCCTGGCAATGCCGGCACAGCACGTGAGCCCGCCCTGGAAAATGTGGCCATTGATGTGATGGATTTTGCCGCTTTGGCGGACTTC
The DNA here is from genome assembly GCA_002862985.1 of Haliea sp. Lineage (GTDB taxonomy): Bacteria > Pseudomonadota > Gammaproteobacteria > Pseudomonadales > Halieaceae > Marimicrobium. The sequence continues at coordinate 15,017 of PKCY01000274.1, read as the reverse complement.
GCCGAAAAAAACGCGGTGGCATTGACGATCGTCGGGCCAGAGGGCCCATTAGTGGGAGGCATAGTCGATTACTTTCAGGCACGCGGATTGCGTTGTTTCGGCCCCAGTAAAGGTGCGGCCCAGTTGGAAGGGTCAAAGGCCTTCACTAAAGATTTTCTGGCGCGGCACGGGATACCCACCGCAGCGTACGGCAACTTCACCGAACTGGAACCGGCGCTGGCCTACCTTCGTCAACAGGGCGCCCCCATTGTCGTGAAGGCCGATGGCCTGGCTGCGGGGAAGGGTGTTATTGTCGCGGAAACCCTCGCCCAGGCGGAAGAGGCAGTGACTGATATGCTCTCCGGCAATGCCTTCGGCGAAGCCGGCTGCCGCGTAGTGATTGAAGAATTCCTCGGCGGAGAAGAAGCGAGTTTCATCGTAATCGTTGATGGCAAAAATGTACTGCCCATGGCCACTAGCCAGGATCACAAACGTATCGGTGATGGCGATACCGGCCCCAATACCGGCGGTATGGGAGCCTATTCCCCCGCACCCGTGGTAGATGCAGCTGTCAACCAGCGCATCATGGAACAGGTCATTTTGCCGACAGTGACCGGCATGGCTGCCGAAGGCAATGAGTACACCGGCTTTCTGTACGCAGGACTGATGATTGATGCTGCGGGCCAGCCCAAGGTCATCGAATACAATTGCCGCTTCGGCGATCCCGAGACACAACCCATCATGGTGCGACTGCAGTCGGACCTGGTGAGTCTGTGCGACAGCGCGCTAGAGGGAACGCTCGATGCAGCAGAAGCACAGTGGGATGCGCGCTGCGCGATCGGAGTCGTGCTGGCAGCCGGCGGCTATCCCGAGAAGTATGTGACAGGAACCCCTATCCACGGGCTGGAGTCTGCGCAGGCAGACACCATAATGGTATTCCATGCCGGCACTGCCATCGCAGACGAGCAAGTGGTTACCAGCGGCGGGCGCGTGCTGTGCGTCACAGCCTTGGGCGAGGATATCGCCAGCGCGCAGCGCGCGTGCTACGCAGCGGTAGATAAAATCAGCTGGGACGGCATGACCTTGAGGCGCGACATTGGATGGCGGGCTATAGCGCGCTATAATTAAAGAAAGACCGAGCCGGAATTACCGATGCAAAAGCGCCGCATCTCCCTGTTGGACAAACTCATTACCGAAGCAGATTCGGTGATGAAGACCCTGACCAGCCGTGGCAATCAACCCAGCCGGTCATCACCATCGCAGGGCCACCGCGACTCTGCGCTCTGTGAGCCCGAGCGCAAACACGTGGCAGGTCTGATGCGCGTGAATCATACCGGTGAAGTCTGCGCCCAGGCGCTTTATCAGGGGCAGGCACTCACTGCAAAGCTGCCCGAAGTGCGCGAAGAGATGCGGCAGGCGGCGCAAGAAGAAGTGGATCACCTGGTGTGGTGCGAAGAGCGGCTGCGGGAGCTGGGCAGTCATACCAGCGTACTGAATCCCGCGTGGTATGGCCTGTCCTTCGCCCTCGGTGCCATCGCCGGCGCGATCGGCGACAAAGTCAGTCTAGGTTTTGTCGCCGCTACGGAAGAGCGGGTTTGCAATCATCTGCGCGATCACCTCAAACAATTGCCCGAGAAAGATCGCAAATCACAGTTGATCCTGCAGCAAATGCTGGCGGATGAGCAACGCCATGGTGAGAATGCGCTGGAGGCTGGCGGTACGGATTTTCCACAGCCTGTTAAAGACGCTATGAGTTCTGTATCTAAGTTAATGACTAACGCCAGTTACCGGATCTAGCCGCTCGCAAATTCGACCACCTCATAACTGTGAGTCATCTCCACGCCAGCAGCGCAGAGCATAATCGAAGCTGAGCAGTATTTTTCAGCGGAGAGTTCCACCGCACGCTTTACGTGGCTTTCTTTGAGGCCAACGCCAGTAAGCACAAAATGCATGTTAATGCGAGTGAAAACCGCAGGCACCGCATCGGCTCTCTCTGCCTCCATTTCCACCTTGCAATCAACCACCTGCTGGCGTGATTTCTTCAACATACTGAGCACATCGTAGACCGAGCACCCACCTGTTCCCAGCAACAGCATTTCCATCGGGCGAGGGCCTAGATTGCGACCACCTAGGTCCTCTGGTCCATCCATGACTACCGAATGGCCACTGCCGGATTCACCCACAAACATGGCCCCATCCGTCCATTTGACTGTCGTTTTCATCGAGCAAGTATTCCTGTAAAAAAGGGCGCAGCAGGTTAGCACAACAAGTTACATTTTACTTGGGCCGCGAACGGGTTAGACTCTTGCTCGATAATTCAAACAATGGAGGCATGCCCTTGCTTAAGCCACATATCGTCCAAAACCTTCCGGACGTGGAGAACTTTCTCCGACACTGCCAACGAAAGGACTTCAGGCCTAAAAGTACCGTACTGAAACAGGGAGAAGCAGGGGATTCGCTGTGCCTCATTCTTGACGGCTCTGTTTCAGTGATGGTCGAAGATGAATCAGCACCCGGACATATGCTCGTCGTGGCCTATTTAAACCCCGGTGATTTTGTTGGGGAAATGGGCCTGTTCGATACCGAACCACCCTCGCGCAGCGCAATGGTAGTAGCAAAAACACAATGTGAGGTAGCGGAAATAAGCTACGCGCGCTTTCACCAGATTCGCGATCAGTTTCCGGACATCCTCTATGCGGTGTCCAGACAGTTGGGTGCACGGCTTCGCCAGACTACTCGCAAGCTGAGCGATCTGGCCTTTGTCGATGTCTCCGGACGCATCGCCCATACGCTCTTGGATCTCTGCCGGGAACCCGACGCAATGACCCACCCGGATGGCATGCAGATCAAGATCACGCGGCAGGAACTGGGCAAGATTGTGGGTTGTTCGCGCGAAATGGCCGGGCGTGTACTAAAAAACCTGGAACAGGATGGACTTGTATCGGTGTCAGGCAAAACGATGGTGGTATTTGGAACGCGCTAGTTAGCGCCCCTCGACAACGCCAGCGGCGGAAACCCACTCGGGCATTAAAATCTCCGTTCAGAGGCCTGAACTATCCAAAACGTGAGTTTCCGCTCCACACCACCTCAGTGACTTCCTATCATAGGCTGTCTTCAGCCAGCAGATATCGATAAGCCAAAAACCCAACCCGACCCAAATCGAGTTTCAAACCTTAGAAAAACAACTCACGCAATTTCTCACCAGGCTCCTTCGCCCGCATAAACGCCTCGCCCACCAAAAATGCCGAAATCTTGGCATCACGCATCAGCGCCACATCCTGGGGTGTATGAATCCCACTCTCAGTAATTACCAGGCGATCATCAGGAATATTCGGTAACAGATCCAGGGTTGTCCGCAGGTTGGTTTCGAAGCTGTGCAAATCACGGTTGTTGATGCCGATCAACGGTGTAGTCAGCTCCAGGGCGCGATCCAACTCCGCGCGATCATGTACCTCCACCAATACATCCAACCCCACTTCATTGGCGGTTTGCGCCAATTCGGACATCTGCTCATCTCCTAATGCAGCGACAATCAACAATACCGCGTCGGCACCGATCGCCCTAGCCTCCAGCACCTGATAAGGATCAACGGTAAAATCCTTGCGCAATACGGGCAGGCCGCAGGCCGACCTCGCCTGCGCTAGATACTCATCACTGCCCTGAAAAAAATCCTGGTCCGTGAGAACCGACAGGCAACTGGCGCCGCCGGCGCTGTAACTTTCAGCGATTGCTGCGGGGCGAAAATCTTCCCGGATAACGCCCTTGCTGGGAGAAGCCTTCTTCACCTCGGCAATAACGGCCGGCCCACCGGTGGCGACCTGCTGTCGCATTGCACGCGCGAATTCACGAGGCGCACTCTGCTGCTGAATTCTGGCCTCAAGGCTTTTTATGGTATGAGTAGCCCGTCGAGCGGCAATTTCTTCAGCCTTCCGAGCAAGAATCTTGCGCAAAATAGTGGGTGGACGCAATACGGACACCTCAACGTTCCTGTCGCATCAACCGGGTGAATTCAATAAACTGCCGCAGTTTTTCCGCTGCCAGACCATTACCGATAGAATCCTCTGCCATTGCAACACCATCTGCCAACGTGGCCGCAACACCAGCGACATAGATGGCTGCACCCGCGTTGAGTACGAGTATCGCAGCGGCCTTTTGGGAGGTCTCATCCTTTGCACCGGCCAGCGCACTCGTAATAAGGGCTGCCGAAGACGCGGAATCAGTGACAGTCAGACCGTCGAGACTCTGTCGCTCCAGCGAGAACTCTTCAGGCGTAATGTGATAGGTCTCAATGCTGCCAGCGTGCAGCTCCGATACTTGCGTACCTGCTGCAATGGAAATTTCATCGAGACCATCATCAGAATGCACAATCATCGCGTGTTCAGCACCCAGCAATTTGAGCACTTCAGCCATCGGATGGCACAAGTCGGGAGAATAAACACCTATGACCTGCTGCTTAACCCCGGCGGGGTTGGTTAGTGGGCCCAAAATATTAAACACTGTGCGCATGCCCAACTCTTTGCGTGGACCGATAGCATGACGCATGGCGCTGTGATGCGATGGCGCAAACATAAAACCGACACCCACCTCCTCAATCGCACGGGCCACCTCATCAGGCGTAAGATCCAGCGGCATACCCATTTTCTCCAATACATCGGAGCTGCCGCTGGTACTGGAAACAGCGCGATTGCCGTGCTTGGCCACCTTTGCACCGGCCGCAGCAACCACAAAGCTCGCTCCGGTAGACACGTTGAATAGATTAGCGCCGTCACCGCCGGTGCCCACGAGATCTACCAAATGGGGATCACTAACCTGAACAGGAGTTGCCAGTTCTCGCATTACCTGCGCCGCGCCAGCAATCTCCTCTGCCGTTTCACCCTTTATGCGCAGTGCAACCAGTAAACCGCCAATTTGCGCGTCGGTAGCATCTCCAGACATTACCTCGTGCATCACCAACTGCATCTGCTCGCCGCTAAGATTTCCCCCCTGCACTAACGCGGTCAGGGCCTGCTGAATATTCATTATCTATACCCCTACTGTTCCAAAAAATTGCGTAGCAAATCATGTCCATGGGCGGTCAGTATCGACTCCGGGTGAAACTGCACCCCTTCAACCGCCAGTTCACGATGTCTTAAGCCCATAATTTCATCGATTTCTCCCGCCTCGGTCTGCGTCCACGCGGTGATTTCCAAACAATCCGGCAAGCTATCACGATCAACCACCAGACTATGATAACGGGTCGCTTCAAACGGGCAACTCAGCCCTCTGAATACCCCCTCGCCGTTATGATGAATGGACGAGGTCTTCCCGTGCATCACCTTTCGCGCACGCACGATGGTGCCACCAAATACCTGGCCCATGCTCTGGTGCCCCAAGCAAATACCCAAAAGAGGCACCTCGCCAGCGTACTTTCTGATGAGCTCCATGGAGATACCCGCTTCGTTGGGCGTACAGGGGCCCGGCGAGATCACAATCTTCTGTGGTGCAAGATCCGCAATGTCACTCACTGCAAGCTCGTCATTGCGTACCACCTTCACTTGCGCGCCGAGCTCTCCCAGGTATTGCACCACGTTGTAGGTAAAGGAGTCGTAGTTATCTATCATCAGCAACATGTGTCACTCCCCCCCGGCCAGAACCATAGACACCGCCCGGAACACGGCCCGGGCCTTGTTATGAGTCTCCTGCCACTCCAGCGCAGGAATGGAATCTGCAACCACACCGCCACCCGCCTGCACATGCAGCTTCCCGTCCTTGATCACCGCTGTGCGAATGGCAATCGCCGTATCCATGTCTCCGGCCCAGGAGATATAGCCCACTGCCCCTCCATATACACCGCGCTTGACCGGCTCAAGTTCGTCAATGATTTCCATCGCGCGTATCTTCGGTGCGCCACTCAACGTCCCCGCCGGCAGTGTTGCCCGCAGTACATCGATAGCAGTCTTTCCCGACTTCAGTTTGCCCGTCACATTGGACACGATATGCATAACATGCGAGTAGCGTTCTACCAGCATCGAATCAGTAAGCTCCACTGAGCCAATTTCCGCGATACGTCCCACGTCATTGCGACCCAAATCAATAAGCATAAGGTGCTCTGCGATCTCCTTGGGGTCGGCCAGCAACTCCTTCTCCATGGCCTGATCTTCGGCCTCCGTATGTCCACGCCGTCGAGTACCTGCGATGGGCCGCACCGTGACGACGCCTTTTTCCAGACGCGCCAAAATTTCCGGGGAGGATCCCACAATGTGAAAATCTCCGAGATCGAGAAAATACATATAGGGAGACGGATTGAGATTGCGCAGGGCACGGTAGAGATTGAGCGGCGGCGCGTCAAAAGGGATGGTCATCCGTTGAGAGGGCACCACCTGCATCACATCGCCGGCCAGGACATACTCCTTTACCTTGTTCACACTCGTTTCATACATCTGTTGCGTAAAGTCAGACTGCGCCTGCTGTTCTAAAGCGGCACTGTCAGCTCCCGATAATTCTATCTCCGGCAGCGGCGGCATGGGCTGACGCAACTGCTCCACCAGCGAAATCAGTCGCTTCTGAGCTTCCTCAAGCGCATTCTCCCGTGTGGTATCCGCATTTACAACGAGGCGGATGGTACCGGCAAGGTTGTCAAATACCAGTACTTCTTCGGAGAGCATCAGCAGGATGTCTGGCGTACCCAGACGATCCGGCGGCATCCCGGCACGCAGTTTGGGCTCCACATACCGCACCGTGTCGTAGCCAAAATACCCGACCAATCCTCCATGAAAAACAGGCAGATCGCTGCGCGGCGCAGTGCGATAGCGCTGCTGAAATGATTCCGTAAAAGCGAGTGGGTCGGCGACTTCCGCTGTTTCACTCAGCACCCCATCCACCCAGACCTCAATACGATAACCGTATACTTTCAATACGGTGGTACAAGACAGCCCGATGATGGAGTACCGACCCCATTTCTCTCCTCCCTGCACGGACTCAAAGAAATAGGAATAGGGTCCTCCAGCGAGTTTGCGGTAGGCACTAAGAGGTGTTTCGAGGTCGGCCAGCACTTCTCGACTGACCGGAATACGGTTGTAATCCTGCGCAGCAAGCGCAGCAAAATCCTGCTGTTTCATGGGATGTCCTCGGAGAATACGGTTGTGTAAAAAGGTCGAAAAAAAGCCTTGGCTAACATCGCCAGCGGGTGACCTCGCGCATCGACAGCGCGCCGATGCTATTACGCATTGCTGTTTTCACAGCGTTCTCCAGGAAGTTGGGCTGTCTATTGTACCTATCAGATGGCGGTTGGCAATCGGCAAAACTGTGGATATCTAGCCGCCTCTATTGGTAAATGTTGGCATCTCAATGGGGCTATTTCGGCTCTTCGGACCGAGCTTTTCATACGGGTAACTTTTGTCGCGCTGCAGTTGGCACCGGCAGCCCTGGGGCCTGTTCGCTCAAAAAAAAGGGGAGGTTGCTCTCAAATCGCCAGGATGTCCGATGCCTGACATCACACTTTACATTAACCGATTATCCGCTGTTCGAGTTCGATTTGAGGCCGTGTTGGCCCGGAACACCAGAAACCCTGCAGTCTAACCGGACACATTGCTCAGCTCCGCCCGCATCTGTGCAATCACCTTTGCATAGTCCGGCTGATTAAAAATCGCCGAACCCGCGACAAAAGTATCTGCCCCAGCAGTCGCAATCTCTGCAATATTTCCGGGTGTCACACCACCGTCAATCTCCAGGCGGATATCAAACCCTGAAGCATCAATCATATCTCGCACCTCCCGAAGTTTGTCCAAGGTAGAAGGAATAAACGATTGCCCGCCAAACCCCGGATTGACCGACATCAGCAACACCATATCCACTTTATCCATCACATAGCGCAGCGCGTCCACTCCAGCATGCGGGTTAAACACCAGACCTGATTTACAGCCGGCGTCGCGAATCATCTGCAACGACCGGTGAACATGCGTGGCGGCATCCGGATGAAAGGTAATGTAGCTGGCACCTGCGTCGGCAAAGTCTCCAATGAGCTGATCAACGGGGCTAACCATGAGGTGCACATCGATATCTGCAGTGACTCCATGCTTGCGTAACGCGGTGCAGACCATGGGTCCGATAGTGAGATTCGGCACGTAATGGTTGTCCATCACATCGAAATGTACGATATCAGCCCCGGCTGCGAGCACCGCATCCACCTCCTCACCCAAACGGGCAAAATCAGCAGCGAGAATGGAGGGTGCTATCAGGTATTCGGCCATATGGGACTCCGGGCTTTGTTCGGTACGTTATTCTAACGTGTAATTTCCAGCGGAGCACACAAGACTCGGTATCGTCGAAGTATTCCGTGGTTTATCCCTGCTCACGCACTCTGATATCCAGGTCGCGCAGACGTTCGGGTGTGCCCACATCCTCCCAGGGTCCGCGATATATTTCTCCACCGAGCCTGCGCAACCTAATCGCGGCATCCATTAACGGTCGCAGTGGCGCTTTGCCGGGCGCGGTGTCATCGAAAAACGCCTGCGAATATAAGCCCACACCACTATAAGTAAACCCGATGGCGTTCGGTGCCAGCGTCTCGATCCAGTTGTCATTACTCAACTGAAAATCTCCCGCAGGGTGCTGTGGTGGATTGGGGACCATGACCAGATGAGCATTTTCATCAGTTCTGAGAGAATAGGCGGCCAACTGCGCAAACGGATAATCAATCCAGACATCGCCATTGACGACCAGAAACGGCGACCCTCCCAGCATTGGCAATGCCTTGATGATGCCCCCGGCTGTTTCCAGTGGCGACTCCTCCTTTGAATAAGCAATGGATACACCCCACCGACTACCATTGCCGCAATACTCGACAATCTGATCACCCAGATGGGACACGTTGATCACCAACTCGTCATACCCCGCCGCAGCCAGTCGGCAGATATGGTGTGCAACCAATGGCGTACCCCCCACCTCTAATAGCGCTTTGGGTGTGTGCTCAGTCAGTGGACGCATTCGCTCACCCAATCCGGCTGCCAATATCATCACCTTCACAGTCGCCGGCTCCATTCCTGCTGTGCAATCAGCGGCCCCAGGCGGCGGGAAAACCAGCAACTGAATTCATTGAATATCGGCTCTTCGACGACGTATTTATTGGCGATCTCCTGCACGTAATGCACCACCAGTGGCAAGTCGTCCAGATAAGCGGATTTTCCGTCGCGGAGATAAAGGCGAGCAAAGGTCCCCAGCACTTTGATATGCCGCTGTAAGCCCATCCAGTCTAACCAGCGTATGAAAAGCGCCTGGTCAATTTTCGCTAACGCCTTCCGCGCCGACAACTGCTCGCGATAGGCGAGCGCCCAACCAATCACTTGATCAGATGGCCACTGGATATAACAGTCGCGCAATAGGGATACCAAGTCATAGGTTATCGGGCCCACCACCGCGTCCTGAAAATCGATAACCGCAAGGGTGTCGTCATGCAAAAGCATCAAGTTACGACTGTGAAAATCACGGTGCACCACCGTTTTTGGCTGCTCCAAAGCACTGCTGATTAAGCGCTCAGAAACAGCAGCCAACAGAGCCTGCTCTTTCGCTGTCGGTGAGTATCCGAGCAACCCTTGCACAAACCACTCCTGAAATCTGCCCAGTTCTTCGGATAACAAAGCACGATCATACTCAGCTAGACCTGTGCGTTTAGGCTCCACTGCCATCATTTTATCCAGCACGCTAAATGCTCGACGGTAATGTCCATCAACAGTGTCCGCGACCAACTCAGGCAGTAAAACGCGATCGCCAAGATCTTCCAATAACAGAAACCCTCGCTCCAAATCCGCTCCCAACAGCGCCGGCACAACGACATCGGCCGCGGACAGAATTGCCTGCACCGCCAAAAACGCCTCGTTCTTTTCGGTCGCCGGAGGTGCCTCCACGGCCACATAGCTCTGATCGGCGTATTGAAAGCGGAAATAGCGCCGACTACTTGCGTCCCCGGCCACCGCATCGAGCGATGGCCGAGAGCAACCCCCAGGCGCGTCCAGAACTGAGAGAGCCCAGGGCAAGAGCGCTTCTGGTGGGGGTCGTGGTATCACTCTACTCTCCTGATTCAAAATTTGACGGACAAGGGACAGGGGATGCTTTAGACTCCGCTCCAAGCTCACAAAATACCCTGACTTCGATGCCCAGTGACTGCGCCAAACCCTTTTCTTACCTCGCGCATGCGGTGATGCGAGCAGCGATCATCGCCCTGGCATTGTCCGTATCATTTACTGCGCAAGCACAGAATATCAAAGCGCAAGACTACAATATCAACACGCCCCGAGACGTTGAAATCTGCCCCCCCACCGAGCAAGAGGCCACCGATCTGCTTGCCTACCCCCTGGACTGGGTGCCCCTGGCGGCGGTGCCGGAATCACTGCGTGATCGCCAGTGTATTAATTGTGACGGTCGTTATATAGACCCCCTGGCAGCAGAAGATACTGACACAGCACCGGAAGACTCCGAAATATTCGCCCGCGCCGACAGCTCTGAGCTCATGAACGACGAGGTCATACTAATCGGCGGCGCGGACGCCGTACAGGGCTACCGCCATATGCGTGGTGATAAGGTGGTGGTCGACCGCCTACAAAAGTCAGCCTTTCTCAGTGGCAATGTCACATTGCGAGAACCAGGCGTATTACTATTAGGCGACAGTGCGGAAATTTATTCAAAAACCGGCGAGGCGGTCGTCCACAATGGTGAATTCATTTTTCATCGCGAGCACATGCGGGGCTCCTCTGACCTGATGGAACGAGACGCGGATGGCCTAATCCACATTCACAATGGCGCTTTTACCTACTGTGCACCGGGCGAAAATGACTGGGCCGTACTCACCGAGATAATGGAAGTCGACCTTGAGGAAGGAGTGGCTACCGCCCGCAACGCTCGCATCGAAGTCGAGGGCGTCCCGGTATTCTACACCCCCTGGCTGCGCTTCCCGCTGGATGATCGGCGTCGCACGGGTTTTCTGTGGCCAGATTTTGGTAACGACAGCACCGGCGGCCTGGACATTACAGTGCCGTTCTATATGAACCTGGCACCCAACTACGATGCCCTCTACTCCCCCCGCTATATTGAAGAAAGAGGGCTTAATAACGAGCTGAATTTGCGTTATCTCGATCCATTACTCGGTTTCTGGAGTGTCGGCGGCACCTATATGTACCACGATGATCGCTATGCAGACGAAACACCAGACAATGTCAGTGATGACCGCTGGCTGGCAGTAGTAAAGCAAAGTGGCCTGCTGGACCAGCGCTGGCGCTCCACGGTCGACTACAGCAAGGCCAGCGACGTAAACTATATGAAAGATCTGGAACCCTACAGCATCGAGGCCCAGCGCAAGACCAGCCTTCGACAACTCGCATCCATGGATTACCTGGGCGATCGTTGGCTACTGAACCTGGAGGCCGAACAATTTCAGTCTCTGGCGGACGACATTCGCGACGACTATAAAAAGCTTCCCCAATTTACCGCGCAATACCGAGCCAGCGGTACTCCCTTTGAACTGCAACCCCTCGCTGTGGGCCAGTACTCCAATTTCGGCAGCGACGAGGACCGGGTGACAGGGGAACGAGTCTACGGCGAAGCGGGCATGCGCTATCCCATGCTGTGGAGTTACGGTTTCCTCACACCGACGGTGAAATACCGACAGGTGAACTATGAACTTAGCAACGGGGGGGCGTCATTCCCCTCGAACAACCCATCCACTTCAGCACCTCTGGCCAGCCTCGACGGCGGTCTTATTTTTGAACGCAATACCAGTTTCGCGGGTAACGGCCTGTTGCAAACTCTGGAGCCCCACCTGTACTACCTGTACAGCCCTTACGAAGACCAGACCAACCAACCGGACTTTGACAGCGCTGAGTTGACCTTTACTTACTACCAACTCTTCAGGGAGACGAGGTTCTCCGGTCACGACCGGCTGGATGATGCCAATCAAATATCTGTGGGTCTTACCACTCGATTCCTGGATGACGAAAACGGTCGAAGTCTGTTCAGTGCCAGCATAGGCCAGATATACTACTTCGAAAATCGTAAGGTACGACTGCTTGCAACACAGCCACCACTGGATGCATCCACTTCGAACATCGCAGGACAACTGGACTTCACGCCGATTGAAACATTCGGACTGCGTTCGAGCATGGTGTGGGACCCCGGCGAAGACAAGATGGAATCCGCGTATTTCCAATCGAGTTATAGGGCGGACAACGACGCCATTTTCAATGTGGGTTATTCTTTTTTACGTCCGTTCAGCAATGCCAGCAATCAACAGGACACCGAAGAGGTGAGTGTATCCTCTTACTTTCCTGTGACCAAAAACTGGAGCTTGTTCGCGGCCATGGATTACAGTCTTGAAGGGGACGAGAGTGTGGAAGATATGGTCGGCGTCGAATATGATAGCTGCTGCTGGACCTTCCGCCTGATGCATCTCCGCTATTTCGACAATGTGTCCGGCAAGAATCCAAATTTTAATGATCCCGATCTGGAACGGGAAAACACTACTCAGTTTCAAATAGTACTCAAAGGCATGGGTGGCTTTGGCAACCGCATCACTGATGTAATGCAAGATATGATCCGAGGATTTGAAGAACGTGATTATTAATACAGTGCTAGTAGCAGTCAGTCTGATGTCTGCCCTCTTAGTCGGCACACCCACACAGGCGGCTACTGAAATTCTCGATCAGGTAGTCGCTATCGTCGATGACGACGTTATCATGGCCAGTGAGTTGCGCGAGCGAGTTGTAGCCGTGACGGAAAACCTCTCCGCCCGAGGCATAGCCTTGCCAGCCGAGGATGAACTCATCCGCGAAACCCTCGACCGCCTAATTCTTGAAAGTATCCAGCTGCAGATTGGCAACCGTGTGGGAGTGCGTATTTCCGACGCACAGCTTAACGAGGCGTTGGTGCGTATAGCCGGTCAAAATCGCCTCACCCTGGACCAATTACGCCAGGCGCTGGAACAGCGGGGCCAGTCCTACGGGGCCATGCGCGAGCAAGTGCGTAAAGAGATGATCATACAGCGCGTGCAGGCGGGCAATGTCAACCAGCGCATCCAGATTACCGAACAGGAGGTGGGCAATTTCATGGCTACAGAGCAAGGCCAGGTGCTGACCCAACCCGAATACCGCATCCTGCATGCCCTGCTAGCAATTTCACCCGAAGCCACAAGCAGTCAGCGGTCGGCAGCAGAGGCACAGGTAAACAAAGCACTGAAACAAATTCGCGGCGGAACTTCATTCGAACAGGCCATACGGGGAAGTACCAACCCCTATTCTTTTACCGGCGGGGACCTGGGGTGGCGCAATGCAGCTGACATGCCATCTCTGTTTAGCGATATCGCTCCGCTGATGAAACCAGGTCAAACATCCGAGCCCATCCCCTCTGACAGTGGACTACATCTAATCTACATGGCGGAGGTGCGCGGTGCGCATCAAATGGTGACTCAGACCAAAGCCCGTCATATTCTGATCAAGGACTCGGAAATAATGACCGATGAACAGGCCCGGGAACTTGTGACCAAACTCCGGGCCAGAGCACTTGCCGGGGAAGATTTTGCGAACCTGGCCAGGGAGTACTCAGAGGACATCGGCTCGGCGCAAGAAGGCGGTGAGTTGGGTTGGACCAATCCGGGGCAAATGGTGCCCGCGTTTGAAGCCGCCATGAAGAACACCCCGGTCAATGCGATATCAGAACCTGTACAAACACAGTTTGGCTGGCATATCGTTAAGGTGGAGGGGCGCAGGGATGAGGACATGTCAGATGAGGCGACTCGCGCCAAGGCCATGGACTACGTGCACAACCGCAAATACCAGGAAGAACTGGATGCCTGGCTGCAGCAAGTTCGCGATGAAGCGTTTGTCGACATAAAATAGGTTCGATCCATGGCAATTCCAAGGATAGCCATTACCCCAGGTGAACCGGCCGGTATTGGACCGGATATCGTATTAATGGCAGCTCAGCAGGACTGGGGCGCGGAGTTGGTGGTGATTGCAGATCCCGACTTGCTGCAACTGCGGGCACAATCACTGAAACTGCCACTGGCGCTGAAAACCTTCTGCCCTGACTCGCCGGCGAAACCACACAGGTCGGGAGTGCTAAAAATCCAGCCAGTGCCCTTGTCGACACCCACCACGCCGGGGAAACTCGATCCGATCAACGCGCCTTATGTTATCGAAACCCTGAAAGCGGCGGTGCAGGGCTGTAAAGCAAATACCTACCAGGCGCTGGTCACCGGGCCGGTGCAAAAATCTGTTATCAACGACGCCGGTATTGCCTTTATCGGGCATACGGAATTTCTCGCAGATGAGACTGAAACCTCCCGTGTGGTAATGATGCTCGCGACACAAGAACTGCGCGTAGCCCTTGCCACTACCCACCTGGCTCTGAAGGATGTACCCGCCGCGATCACCCGCGAACTCCTGCAGCAGACTCTTAACATCCTGCACAGTGATCTAAAAACGAAATTTCGCATAGATCAGCCGCGCATCGCCGTACTGGGGATCAACCCCCACGCGGGGGAAAACGGTCATATGGGTCGGGAGGAAATCGACACACTCATTCCGGTATTGGAACAACTGCGCTCGGCCGGTATGGATCTGCTGGGTCCGCTCCCCGCAGACACAGCGTTCAACCCCAAAGTGCTGAACAATTGTGATGCCGTTTTTGCCATGTATCACGACCAGGGCTTACCAGTGCTGAAGTACTCCGGGTTCGGACGAGCAATCAACATCACCCTGGGCCTACCGCTTATTCGTACCTCTGTAGATCACGGCACAGCGCTGAACCTGGCGGGAACCGGCAAAGCTGACTGGAGTAGTCTTGAGCAGGCGCTGACAATAGCGTGTCAGCTGAGTAGCCGTTAGCGCAGCAGCTTCTTCGCAGCGGCGATTTTGCGTTCTTCAGCGACGCTAGCCGTGTACGCATCGGTCACTTCCACCGCATCGCCCTGATCGACAATTTTTCCCTGATCCAACCAAATGACACGATTGCAGAGCTTCGCAACCTGGTCTGCCATATGTGAAACAAACACAACTGTCTGCCCACCCATGATG
>PKCY01000280.1 GCA_002862985.1 Haliea sp. | reverse complement strand
ATCGAACTATCTATCGATAAATGGGGCGCGGATGCCGCCTACTCCGGAACGCAAAAATGCCTGTCTTGTGTACCTGGTATTTCACCGGTGACCTTTAGCGATCGAGCTGTTGAGCGTATCAAAACGCGCACACACAAAGTACAGAGTTGGTTTCTGGATATGCAGCTGGTGATGGGTTACTGGGGAGAAGGCAGCAAGCGCGCCTATCATCACACCGCCCCTGTTAATGCTCTGTATGGATTGCACGAGGCGCTGGTGATGCTTGAAGAAGAAGGGCTAAACGCGTCCCATGCACGACACCTTCGAAATCATCGGGCGCTGGTCGCAGGGCTGGAAGCGATGGGTCTGGGAATGGCCGTGGCGGCTCAGGATCGCCTGCCGCAACTGAATTCTGTGCTGGTACCAGCGGGTGTAGATGAAGCAGCAGTTCGCAGCGCTCTGCTGGAACAATTCGACCTGGAAATTGGTGCGGGTCTGGGCGCCCTGGCGGGGAAAACCTGGCGCATCGGCCTGATGGGGTTTGCCAGCAATGAACGCAACGTACTTTTTTGTCTTAACTCACTGGAGTCCGTTCTCAAGGAGCAAAGCGCAAGCATTACCAGCGGCGCAGCATTATCGGCAGCCCAGGCGTCACTCAGCGCAGCGTAGTTGTTACGGGGCATTACTCGCCGGTTAACATGCTCCACAAACGCTCGACTCTGCCACCTCCCGAGTCGCGGTGCACCAAGTAATCGGCGTGGTCGCCCTCCTTCGCACCTCGATGCAGCTCAATACTCCACAGTGGCGCAACTTCATTGGGGATCATGGAGTAGCGCACGTCGATCACCCTGTTGTCATGGAGAGGATCGCGGGCGATATAGCCGTTACTAAACCAACGAAAGCGCTCGATATCTTTGGCCTGCTGCGAAGCGCGATCCAGCCACGGCATATCCCGATCTATATTCAACTTCTGGACTGAATCCCCCTCAAACACGCGCGGCGCAATACCAGCACGCACCGCATCGACATAAAAGCGGTCGTCGGTTTCATACACCACCTTCCACACCAGCACATTGGCAAAACTCGGCTTAGCCTCCAGGCGTATTGGTTCATGCCCCCGCTGAACCGCTATGTCCCGACCCATGGCCATAGCCTCATTACGCTGCCACAGCCCCAGTGCCATATAGCCAAGCGCCCACACCAGGGCGATCTGTGCATAGAGCGGCCTGCGTCGCAGTGCAGCAAGCACTACCCCAAGCAGTAACGGCAACGTAAACAACGGATCGATAATGGAGATCGTGTTCCAGGCAATGCGCACATCACTGAAGGGCCAGAACAGCATGGTGCCATAGGTGGTACACGCGTCCAGCATCGCATGGGTCGCATAGCCCAAGGTACAAAACAGCCAGGACTGATAAAACGACAAACCCCGTCTGCGCCCGATAGCAAAATGCAGCACTAGGGCGCAGATCAACCCGCCGAACGGAATGAATATCAGGGAATGTGTAAATTGCCGGTGATACTCCAGAAACAGAAGCGGATCGGAACTGGAACGGATGAGAACGTCTAAATCGGCAGACATGCCGGCCAAAAAACCCAGTAATCCTGCGCTTACTGCATAGCGACCAGCCGCACTGCTTTGCGGCAATGCGGCCCCCAGCAAACCCTGACTTAGTGGGTCCACTAAGTGACTCGGCCCAGTGTATTCGTATCTGTGTATTCGAAAGATTTATTTGCGTAGATATCGACAATCATAGCACCGCTTTCGATTCCGGCGATTATGGTGTGCTTACTCATGCAAAAACTTCCCTCCGGGTAAAACTAGGCAATAACGGTACCTGAGTTTGTGAAAAAGTCACCCTCTGTGACGAATATTCATTACACCAGAGGTGCTTCGCAGGCTGCCTAACACGCTGATTACAGCCAGACCGCGCGCTATTTAATGTCAAAGGAGTAATACAGATCGGCAGAGTTTTCCAAGCTGCTGACAACTTCAAACCACAGGCGAGCGTTCAGGTACAACCTTGCCGTTAGAACATTGACGGGTTCGTAAAGGCCAAAGCCGTAAGACAGATAAATACGACTACCTACATAACCACTCACGGTCGCGGCCGTATCATCCTCAATCTCCTGCGCGCCAAACTCTACTCTGCTGATTCCCGGAATACGATTGAGCTCGGAAACCAGTGACGAGCGATTAACCACACCACTGGCCAAAGACAGGGCCAAAGCAGTCCCGTCTGCGCCGGCCCCGGTATCCGCAGGCCGACCCCGCACCAGATAAGAGATGGCATCGGCCTGAGACATTACCGGAATGGAGTAGATATCCAGAAGCAAATCCTCCTCCAGCTGACCCTGAATACGCATACCAACGGAAATATCGCTGCCCGCTATTTGGCGTTCGGCACGCACGTCGATATTAGGATTTGCCGGTGGGCCCGAAAAGCTCAGCGTTCCCCGGCGGACGACCAGGCGCTGCTGATAGGCGCGCACCTCCCCGCCTGTTGTGTTCAACTGACCAAACAGCTGCAGCGGGCGACCCGGCTCCTGTTGCAAGCGCAAATCCCCTCCCAGTGTCGTGTTTATTGTGCTGCCGGAAATATTCAAATGCTCAAGGACTCTAAGCTGGATATTCATACTGACATCAAACGGCAACTTCTCCGTGAGCGCATTACCCTCCTGATCCACCTCCACGACAGAAGATGAAACGGCCACGCTGCCTTCGGGAAGTTGTTCAATTTCGAAATCACCCGAGAGCACTGTCACCTTGCCGGTGAGTGCCATCAGATCCGCAGCAACTACCAGCTGAACATTCTCGGAGACCTGCAGTTCCATCGAGGGTGGGTACAAAAGCGTGTGATTCTCCCCCTTTATAGTGAGCTCAAGTCGATAATCTGGAAGGGTTTTTAACTGCCCCGCTACCTGCAATTCGCCACCACCGAGCGTGCCGGTTCCCTGCACTTGCGCCCAATCTCCTTTTACCTCCACTGCGAGGTCGAGGTTGTTCAATTCTGTTGGATTTCCCATCAGGGTTAGGTGCCCCCCGGACAGTGACAGAAGGCCATGGCCCAATGGCTGCTCCAGCGTACCGGACAGTGCCAACTGTCCGCTGACATCTCCACCTACAGTCGAAATCTCAGACACAAATAGCGCAAGGACTGCGAGTTGAAATTCATCAAAACTGACAGAGCCTGTCAGCGGCTCTGTTCCATCTTGCGATGCCCGTAACTTGAAGCCCACTACTTCCCGACCGGATGCCTGCAGCCCCCCATCCAGTTGCAGATCGTTGTTCGAATATTGAAAATTCGCCTCCCCCTCATCCCATTCTGCAGATAGGCTTTCTTCCTCCCCGAACTGCTGAGTGAAACTAAGCCCACGCACAATAGAACGACCGTCGAGGGAAACACCGGACTCTGGATTCCACTGAGCGTCCAGCTGCAGTTGCACATCGCCATCCAAGCCCATTCCCGGCGGCAGCAAGCCAGATATCAGCGCCAGGCCTGCGGTCGCTTGCAGGGAACCACTCCCCTGGTCGCCGAGCAGCCAGTCCTGCGGGCACACTCTCGCCTCTTGGTGCTGCCAACAGTGTGTTGCCAGGGATAGTTGTTTCGAGTCAGCAGCCCACGCTATCCCTACTGGCTCAGTCAATGCCCAATCACCGTAGGGCGTTTCTAGTCGCGCGGGCGATAACTCACCTCGCCAAAGCTTGCCAAATGCAGTACCCACTAACGTAAGCTTGCCTTGCAAGCTCCCGCGAGTTGCAAGAGAAGCGGACTGCCCGGCCGCATCACCCTGGGCTGACAACTCCAAAGCACTCAATGTAAGATTATTCCAGACCAGTTGATCCAGTCGGGACTGAAATGTGAATGCCTGATCGGCGTCGGCCTGAAATGTACCAGCCAGCGTAGCGTCTTCCACTCTAAGACCAGCCCATTTAACCTGATGCGCACTACCCGAAATATCAATGTACTGCCTATCGTTGGAAACCGCTGCCTGTAACTGCACCTGACCTCCGTAGGCAGGTGACCAGCGGTTCAAGTCGTCGACCACCAGCTCAAGATGCACCAACGTCTGCGCGTCTCCGGATGTCCGCAGCGAGAACTGAGCACCATTTATAACCGCCTCCACATCACTGTGGGCGAGTTGCAGGCTGCTATTGAGTCCTGCGAACCCACGAATCGTAGCGGGCCGCTCATTGATTTCCCCGTGCACATCAACCTTCGAGACAGCTACATTCCAGTCTTCCCCGGTCGCACTACCGCTGAGACTCAGAGACCCGGCCAGACGCCCGTGCAGGTTTTCGTTAAAGCGTGGCAAGGCGAACCCGCTAGATTGCATTGCGAGTGACCATTGGACCTTCTGAGCAAGTGATAGCGTACCGCTGGCCTGAAGCTTGCTCGTCCCTGGTGAGTCCACCACTGACAGACCTTCAATTGTAATTTCACCGGCTTCGTGCCTGCCCTGAAGCGACAGTTGCAGAGTGTCGTAGCCGGAGAAGCTACTCCCCACAGCCTCAACCGCAAACTCCTGAACGACAAGGGAACCACTTGCTGAAGCGACAACGGGAAAGTCCAGCTTCCCATCCGCCAGATTTTTCGGTATTCCCTCGATGTCAGCCAGGGGCACACTATCCGATGAGATAGCGGTTAATGCCGCAGTGAATGGGACTACGGGATCAAGCACATTAAATTGCCCCTGTGCTGACACACTCACGGTTCCCAATGATGACAATTCCAAAGCAAGCGACTCAAGGCTACCTGTCGCTTCTACCGCAATATCGCGTCCCAATACGCTCAGCCCCAAAAGCGGCTCGGCGAGCTCTACTTCTGCAATGGCCTGCAATGGCCAGTCGCCGGAAAAATCCAGCTCTGCGTGCAAAGACACTTTGCCCCTGGCACTGTCACTGATCTCCAACTGGGTAATTCGCATATGACTTCGGCGCCAACGTCCAGCCATAGAAAGACTATCCTGTCGGTAATCTGAGCCAGAAACACTCCAGCGCGGGTCAATCAGCTTGAGTTCGGCTACACTCAGCTCCAATGGCAGGTCGATAGCTGAAAAGCTACGGGGGCCTGGTGGCGTAGTCTCGTCCTCGACTTCAGCCAGCACCAAGCTTGTTTGATTCATGATTGCATCCAGCACCTCGATACGGGATTCTACTAGCCGCACACGACCGTGGGTCGGCCCCGCCCGCCACTCACCGCCCGACCAATGAATACGTGTGGCATTTACCGCTAGGGAAGCTACCTCAATGGACAGCGGGAATACCACCAGCTGTGCTGGCTTCGCATCTACTGCATCCCCGTCTGGCGGTTGCGAGTCGGCCGACACCGCCAAATCGAGGTGTCGCACCTGCAGTTGTCGAAAACAAACGGCCCCACGCCAGAAACAGTCCATTGCCCCTTCAGCAACGACATCATCCAACGTCAGCCGCAGATCGCCAGATTCATAGTGCAACCGATTCAGATGCAAAGGCCCACTCAGGGTACCGCTGCCGTATTCAATTTCTGCAGGCCCCAATAAAGATACTGAGGCCAGCAAACTACGTGTACCCAGTTCTGTGGATACGGCAAAAAAACCCAGGGCTGGCACAAGTAACACAAACACAATCAGTAATCGCCATAGGGACTTCAAAATTCGGCCCCAATACTCAGATGTAAATACCAATCAGGATTTTCGTCGCTTACGCTGTTGGCTAATTCCACGCGCACGGCACCAACCGGGGTAATGTAGTGAACGCCAAAACCCACGCCATAGTTGGCTTCAAACTCGCCTTCGTCGAAAGCATCCCCTCCGTCTACAAAGAGTGCGCCGCGCCAGACGTCAGTGAAGTAATACTGATATTCCAAACTGCCAGTAACCAACCTGTCTCCGCCGACAACGAGTGTTTTGGTTCTACCGTTGCCCTCGTCTACGACGATCTCGTTCCCCAGAGACTGGTAAGCGTAACCACGTATACTCTGGGTACCGCCTGCAAAAAAGTTAAGGGAGGGAGCCAACTCGACTCGATCGCCATTGGCGATTTCAACAACGC
Organism: Haliea sp.; assembly: GCA_002862985.1. Taxonomy (GTDB): domain Bacteria; phylum Pseudomonadota; class Gammaproteobacteria; order Pseudomonadales; family Halieaceae; genus Marimicrobium. The sequence goes on along the minus strand of PKCY01000280.1, from coordinate 26,084 downwards.
CAAACTCTGCACGACTTACGAAGCGCTGTCGCGGCCAGGGAGTTAACACGACTCTGAACTCCGCGGTTAAACGCAGCAGATCAACCACTGAGCCTAGCTGTTCATTGCCGGCTTCGAGCGTGTACAGCTGGCTGAACCCACTTGCTGGATTTACCAATGATCCACTTTGTACTCTGCCGGACAGAGAACCACCCAACAGTAAGTACTCGTCGTTGCTGTTTATTCCTAACACCTCCCATGACTCGTTGAGGTCCCGAAGAGAATAGCCGTAAATCCACTGACCCTTACGAATTTCCCGCCTTATTCCCACCTCATTTTGCTGGCTGTCCAGATCGCCATATTCGTTTTTCTCCGTTCTGGCCCACAATTGAACGACATCATTCAACGGATCGTAGACAGGAATAGTATAGGTGAAGCGACCACTGGGATTTACCGGTGAATATTGCAGCCGGGTGACCTGACTATGCCCATAGCGATTAATTCGCGGTGTTCGCCAGGTTAGGGACACCCGCTCTTCCGTGTCAGTACTGTACCCTATGCCGACATCAAAACTATGACTATTAGCGGCATGCAGTTTCACCTCAATAGGAACCTCATACCGCCTGGCAAGCAGTCGCAGAGGTTGTACGATTACACTGGAAAAATAACCGGTGCGCTGAAGATTGTTCTGGTATTCGCGCAGTCTGGATTGATCGAAAAAGTCACCTTGCTGAAAGGGTTTAAGTGCATCAAGCAGCTCTCTGTTCAGGAGCGCTTCGTTCTGGACTACCTCACCAAATCGATAGCGCTTGCCGCTATCGTAGGTAAATTCGATATCGGCTGTGCCCGCATCAGCGCGCACCGCCACCCGGCTCTGTAAAATTTCTGCATCCAGATAACCGCGCTGCTGGCCAAGCGATAACACGCGCTTTCTGAATGCATCAAACTTTCCGTGGTTCAGCACACTCGCTGACACCAGATTAGTATTGCCCAACAGCTCGGTAAAGGCCTCATCGTTGGCGGCCGATCCCAAAAACACAATACTGATATCTCGAATGCGCACTGGCTCGCCTAAATCCACCGCGATTTCGAGCTGCCAGACCGGCTCAGAACGTTGCGTTTGTAGATCGATGATAGGTTGGTAGTACCCCAAGGCCTGCAACGCTTGCTCTACTTTACTTTTAGCAGAAACAAGAAAATTCAGCCGCTCCGGGTTCGTCTGCGGTGCCGGCCCTAGAAAGGCCAGAACATTTCTCTCCGTTTTTCCCTGAAGCCCTGAAACAGTGTACTCCAACGTAGCAGCATGAACTGAAAGGGAAACCAGACAAAACAAAGACAGCAGACAGCATCTGAATGCGCAGGAAATCACAGCAACTTGTAATCGTTTGATCCGGCTATCCGCGACGAGCACTGCCCCAGTAGTTATAGCCCGCGATCCTGGGCGTGCCGGGAAGATAGCCTGCCTCCAGAGCTGAGACTTCAAACCCACCAGAACTTAAAAGCGCCGGAATATCACGATTCAGGTGACACCCCCCGGCAAGCCGCCGCCAGATTGGATTGATCCTGTCCTGCCATTTCTGCACATTGGTATCTGGCGCACGGCCGTGCTCACAAAAAATAACGCTGCCTCCCCTACGCAGCACTCTGGCCATACCCTGCAATGCAGCAATCGGATCTGGAATCGTGCAAAGTGAAAACGTGACCACGACAGTATCGACGCTAGCATCGTCCAGGGGAATTTGTTCGCTGGGCAGAGCAATAAATTCAACGTCAAAACCAAGGTGTTCAGCCCGCGCACCGGCCAACGCCCATGAGGCTTCAGAGGGGTCCAGCCCAATGAGCCGATCGACTCGGCTTGCATCGTAATGGGGTAAATTCAAACCTGTCCCTATGCCAATCTCAAGCACCGTACCGCTGGCAAGCGGAACCACTTTTTGGCGCTGCTTCATAATGGGCTTGGAAGCACAGGCACAGTTTATAAACCTTGGCAGAATATACCCGTCATAAAAACCCATAACCACACCCCTCTCTCTTACCGTCACTGATTGTAATCTGATGCTAAAAGCAAAAATACGATAAAGTAGGCTGAATGAGAAAAAAAGGGAGCCGCATGTTTGAATCTATGACTGTCGACAGACGGCTCAAGGGCAGCGAATTTCGCAAACAGTCCCTCCCTCTGCGACGCGAGCTCTTACAGGCGCAATTCAAGCTGGCAGAGTTGGATTATCCGGTGATCATTTTGGTCGCCGGCGTAGAGGGTGCAGGTAAAGGAGCGCTCATTCACCGCCTGAACGAGTGGATGGATCCTCGCGGGATCGAAACCATTACTTTCTGGGAGCACTCCGATGAAGATGAGTCTCACCCCTATTTCTGGCGATTCTGGCGCAAACTACCTCCTCGTGGACAGATCGGCATATTTTTAGGGACCTGGTACAGAAAACCTGCCGACGCCTTTCTTAAAGGTCGTATAAAGCGCAAGGAGTTCGACTGGCACTGCCATCAAATCAAATCCTTTGAACAGATGCTGCACAATGACGGTGCGCTAATCATCAAACTCTGGCTGCATGTCAGCCATGACACACAGCGCCGACAACTTGAGGAAAATGCGCCGGAGAAAGAACAGATTCCGCGAGTCGCAGAGCGGCCCGATAAACTGGCGGGTAGCTACAAAAAACGCCTGGCAATAGCTGAGAAACTAATCCTGGCAACCGACACTGAAAGTAATCCCTGGCACCTGATTGAGGCAGAGAATCGGCATTACCGCGACATCACGGCAGGTAACATTATACTGGCCGCCATGTGCGACCGAGCGGCAACAGGACTGCCGCCAGAACCCCCGGTGCGCGATATGAATACGGCGGTGCCAGGCACGGCGGCGCAGCCTACGGCACTGGACACCGTAGACCTGAGCATGGTTCTGGACCGGGACACCTATAATCGCAAGCTTAAGAAATACCAGGACAGGCTGCAGGACCTAATCTGGAAGGCCTATCGAAAAAAACGCTCGGTGGTTGCTGTCTTTGAGGGTTGGGATGCTGCAGGCAAGGGCTCCGCGATACGCAGGGTCACTGGTGCCGTCGATCCCAGATTATACCGCTTGGTTCAATTCGCAGCACCGAGTGATGAGGAGCGCGCGCAGCACTACCTGTGGCGATTCTGGCGCCAACTCGAACGGGATGGCCGCTGTACCTTTTTCGATCGCTCCTGGTATGGCCGTGTTCTGGTTGAACGCGTGGAGCAATTCGCCGCAGCACGCGAGTGGCAACGGGCATACAATGAGATCAACCGGTTTGAGGAACAACTGGTCAATCACGGCAGCATCGTGCTGAAGTTCTGGATACATATCAGCCCCGAGGAACAGTTATCACGCTTTAAGGAGCGCGGGGCTGAACCTTACAAACGGCACAAAATCACCCCTGAGGACTGGCGAAATAGAGAACAGTGGCCCGCCTACGAAGTCGCAGTTAACGAGATGGTTAATCGCACCAGTACTTCGCACGCGCCCTGGACGCTGATTTCTGGCAACGACAAACACTATGCCCGGATACAGATTCTGAAAACGTTTTGCAAGACCATCAAACGGGCATTGGATGATTGAACTGCCATATTACACGTGCGCGATGCGCTTCGAGTCCCTAATCAGCGAATCTCCGGTGCCGCGCTGCTGCTATGCGATGGATCAGGAAACCGCATCCACCCGCTCGACGATAGTGCCGTTGGCGGTGCCTCCACCTTCACAGATCGCCAGCAGACCGTAGCGCTTTCCGCTGCGATGCAACTCATGCACCATCGTCGCCATTAACTTGGCGCCAGTGCTGCCCAGAGGATGCCCCAGTGCCTGAGCCCCGCCATTGACGTTCAACTTCGAAAGATCTGCTTTCATCGCCTTGGACCAGGCCAATGGCACAGAACCAAACGCCTCATTCACTTCAAATAAATCGATGTCATCCATACTCAGACCGGCTTTCTCCAACACTTTTTTCGTTGCCGGTATGGGCCCTTCCAGCATGATTACCGGGTCTGATCCAATCACACTCATGGCAACGATACGCGCCAGTGGCTTCAGTCCGAGTCGCTTGCAGGCCTCCCCATTGGCTATCATCACCGCTGCAGCGCCATCACAAATTTGCGAAGCGTTGGCGGCGGTTAACAAGCCACCTTCCTGCAGGGGCTGTAACCCAGCGATGGCTCCCAATGTGGCGTCCATGCGGATACCTTCATCCTGACTATGCATTTCCAAGGAGCCATCTTCCAATTCCACTTCAATAGCTACGATCTCATCTTGGAACCGGCCTTCCTCAACCGCTTTCTTGGCTTTTACATGGCTATCGAACGCAAAGGCATTCAACTCATCCTGTGTCAGTTCGTACTTTTTTGCCAACATTTCTGCGCCGGCAAACTGATTAAATTGCACGCCCGGATAGCGCTCGGACATTTTCTTGCCATAGGGCACGCCGTGATCCGCTTTGAACCCGTCAATAATATTTGCGCCGATAGGCACCTGACTCATGCTTTCAACGCCACCAGCGATCACCACATCCTGAGTGCCCGACAAAACCCCCTGCGCAGCGAAGTGCATTGCCTGCTGCCCAGACCCGCACTGTCTGTCCACAGTCGTGCCCGGTACCGCCTCTCCCAGCACCGAGGAAAGGCAAACGTTGCGTGCGACATTACTGGACTGAGCACCCACCTGAGAGACGCAGCCAAAAATCAAATCATCTATTTCCGTCACGGAAACACCCGATTTCGCGACCAGCGCATCGACTACTTCGGCCCCAAGGTCGATGGGGTGCATTTTCGATAATCGGCCGTTCTTCTTTCCGCCTGCACTGCGCACCGCAGCCACAATATACGCATCTGTCACGTCTTGTTCTCCTTTGGTTTTCAATGTGTAAAAATAGTGGTTTACCGCAATAGCCTTTTAAATTTAGCTCTTTCCCTGGGCCGCCTTGAGCTCATTAACATGCAAAACGCCGAAAAGAAATACGTTTACCAGGTGCCCACCGAGCGAGCCACCGGCCTTTTTACAAAGGTTGAAATACACCGCAACTTCTATTATGTGAACCACTATAAGAATCCCCAATAGTCGCAACGACCATATTCCAATACTGGAATCTCCCTGCATCAACGCCAGGCCAATCAAAACGGCATACACCACAAGTAGTACAATTTTCGCTGTAGACATGTCTTTCTCCTTAAGGCTTGTTTGTATAGGCTTGCGGGTCTAGCCGGTGCATCTCGGACTCGATCCACCGTTCGACTTCGTCCATCAGCTCACCCGGCTCACGACCCTGAGCGCTCACAGGCTCCCCGATGGACACATCAATGGTTCCCGGATTCATCCAGAAAGAACGACGCGGCCAACAACGGGCGGACGTGACTGCGATGGGTACGATATACGCTCCGGTGGCAACTGCCAAGCGTGTTGCGCCGCTTTTATAGTTTCCCTTCTTGCCCCGCTCGATACGCGTACCCTCAGGAAACATAATAATCCATTTCCCGCGGTCCATTAACACTTCGCCCTGCTCCGCGACCCTGGCCCAGGCCTCATTGCGGTTCTTGCGGTCAATATGGATCATCCCCAGCCGACCCATACACCAGCCGAACACAGGGACACGTAATAGCTCTTTCTTAAAAACATATGCCAGCGGATGTGAGGTGAAACTGGCAAAGAAAAATGTCTCCCAAGTGGACTGGTGTTTGGGACACAAAATCAGCCGACTCATGTCCTGGGCTGTGGGTAGGCTTTCCTCGCCGTGCACACGATAGCGAACACCGGCAAGAACGCGTGCGGCAACAATTACGCCGCGCAGCCAGGGCGCGGCAAACCACCACCACAATTTGTCGTCCCTGAGAAACAGAGAACAAAACACGAGTGTAAGCCCGACAGGAATTACCGACACGACCATCCATGCAAAGACGAGAATCGAGCGAAATGCGTTCATTCTCAAGTTCCATCAGTTAACTGGAATGCATTAAAGCAGAATGTGTGCTCAGACGAAAACCCACGGCCTGCTTTTCAGTTAAAATCGCGCTAGTATTCGAAATTGCACACTATCAGGATCAATCTACATGCCGACGCGTCAAAGCCCGGGCCTGCACTCATTATCCAACAGCTCCTACGCCTGGCTGGCCTCAAAAGGCAGCTGGGGATGGAGTAATGCCGGACTGATCGTCGATGGGGAGGAGTCCCTGCTGGTGGACACGCTGTTCGATTTGGCGCTCACCGAGAAAATGCTCCGCTCCATGCGTGAAGCCGAACCACTCGCTAACAATATCGGTACGCTGGTCAACACCCATGCCAATGGCGACCACTGTCACGGTAATGCGTTGGTTTCGGGCGCTGAAATCATCGCTTCTACCGCTTCCATTCAGGAAATGAATGAACTACCCCCGGAAGCAATGGCGGCCATCATGGGCAGTGCTAAAGATATGGGTACTGTAGGCGAGTATTTTTTTCACTGTTTCGGTCAATTTCAGTTTGACGGCATCCTCCACACACCGCCGACCCGCAGCTTCGACGGTGAACTTGATCTCCAGGTTGGAGACAAGCCTGTGCACCTTATTGAGGTCGGCCCGGCCCACACCCGCGGCGATGTCTTGGTGCACTCCCCCGCTGATCGCGTGGTTTTTACCGGCGATATTCTATTTATCGAAAGCACGCCGATTATGTGGCAGGGGCCGGTCGCCAACTGGATGAAAGCCTGTCAGCGTATTGAAGAGATGGATGTAGACCTGATCGTTCCCGGACACGGCCCCATCACCGACAAAAATGGTGTGGCAAAGGTTCGCCATTACCTGCAGTTCGTGCATGATGAGGCCCGCGCTCGGTACGATGCGGGCATGGATGCATTTGAAGCCGCCAGAGACATCGAACTGTCCGAGTATTCCGCTTGGTCCGACCCGGAGCGAATCGCCGTGAATGTCGACAGCCTGTACCGGGAGTTTTCCGGACAGAAAGCGGCCACGGATATGCTGGAGCTTTTCCGCAGGATGGCCCTGCTGGCAGAATACAGTGAACCCGTCTGACGTGAGAGTTTCACAGCGACGCACTGCAGGCTGTGTCACACTGCGCCTCACCCACCTGGAACCCACTGCGGACTAAATACGCATGACGTCACGCTCCTTTATCCGGTTATTGGTTCTGCCACTGAGTTTCATTCTGCTGGCGAAGGCCGCAATGAGTGAAGAGAGCGTTCACCAGACAATTGAGCGCGACGGACAAAAACTACAACTACACATCAATTCACAATTCGATCCTGACATGCAAATCGAACTCCAGGACTGGGTCGTTTTCATTGCTGAAACACTGCAAAAGGTTTACGGCCGCTGGCCCCGACAGGAATGGGAAATCTCCATCTCCCCTGCCCCGGCAGCCGGCAGCGACCCGATTCCCTGGGCGCAGGTTCACCGGGGCGAGATGGACCGCGTTGAATTCTATACCGCGTCGCAAGTATCAGCTGACGAACTAAAAAATGCCTGGACCGGCTATCACGAACTTGCCCACCTACTCATTCCCTACCGCGGCTGGGGCGATCTTTGGTTCAGCGAAGGCCTTTCCAGTTACTATCAAAATATCCTGATGGCTCGATCCGGCATATCGACCGAACAACAAATGTGGCAAAACCTGTACGCGGGTTTTTTGCGTGGCCGCGCCGACTCCAGATTCGATGGACAACCCTTGAATGAAGTCAGCTCAGCTCTGCGAAAAAAAGGCGGCTTCATGCGCGTGTACTGGAGCGGTGCGTGGTATTTCCTGGCAGCCGATGTCCGTCTGCGCCGGCAGTCAGGTGGCAAGTTAACACTTGATATAGCGCTGGAAAAACTCAACCAATGCTGCGCCAACCAACGTCTTTCGGTACTGGAAATTGTGAACAAACTGGATGAACTGAACCAGGTATTGCTATTTCAATCACTATATCAACAAGTCAGAACCTCCACAGAGGTTCCCACATTTGAGACCATCTTCGCCAGCATTGGGATAACTATTAAGGATGGAACCGTTACGCTGCAGCAGGAAGGACCCGGAGCGCGGCTGCGTCAACAAATCATATCGCACACGACTCTATAATTCTTCCACCACGGGGGTATACTAGGTAGTTTGCAGCTCACTCCTCGTCGGTACTAAAGACCCGTGAAGAAAACCGTTTCAAAAGCAGACATTCGGGACGAATTGCTGCAGGAAACCCAACGCTTTTTAAAGGAAGGCGGCCACGTCAATGAGATTCCGCGCGGGAAATCTGGCAGAGACCCGAGTGACCCTCCGATCTTTCTTAACCGCAACTTTTTCGCTGAACCCAAAAGCCCGCGCACGCCTGTGCCTGAAGTCGTCGCCGCGATTGAGGCTCGGCGACTGGCAAAGAAATCACGCGCACCACAGCGCCAGCGCCGCTTACCTCATCCACGCCGAAAAGTGATCTATGACGATTTTGGCGAACCTTTGAGACGAATCTGGCAGGAGGAATAGCGCCCCGCTCCGCCGGGCATGTTTCAATCTTTTGAACAGCCTAGCTTTCTGGACCACGCCTCCGACTATGCACTGAATCGCACACGCTTTTCGCTAAACACTTGCATAGACTGCTCGCGCTGGCTACTTTGAGGGCTTTTCACGACAGGAGCAGCGAGTGAACATCGACATCATCCCTTTTAAAGTAGCGATAGCCGACTCAGAACTGCACGAGCTACAGCAGCGGTTGGAACGTGCACGTTGGCCGGAAAACGAACCCTGCAACGGCTGGGAGCAAGGCATACCATTGAGCTATGCGCGTGAGTTGGCAGCGTATTGGTCAACGGAATACGATTGGCGCCGCTTTGAGACCAAACTCAATAGCTGGCCTCAATTTATGACAGAAATCGACGGCACCGATATTCACTTCATACACCGCACCAGCCCCCATAAAAATGCGCTACCACTGATCATCTCCCACGGCTGGCCCGGCTCCATTGTCGAGTTTCACAAGGTTATCGACGCACTGGCAGATCCCACCGCACACGGCGGCACCGCAAAAGATGCCTTTCATGTCGTAGCACCTTGTCTGCCAGGTTATGGCTTCTCTGGAAAACCCACCAGCACCGGCACCTCGGTGGAGAAAATTGGCCGCATGTGGGGCCAACTCATGGAACGCCTGGGCTATTCGAGTTACGTTGCACAGGGTGGTGACTGGGGCAGCATGGTCACCCAGAGCATGGGAATGACAGAAACCGAACACTGCGCTGGCATTCATATCAATATGCCAATTGTGGCTCCGGACCCGGACACCATGGCCGACCTCACCCCACAGGAACAAACCGCACTCGAGGATATGGGAGCCTATGTGGAAAAGGGCTCCGGGTATTCCAAACAACAATCCACCTACCCGCAGACACTGGGCTATGGCCTGGCTGATTCCCCTATTGGCCAGATGGCATGGGTGGTGGAAAAGTTCTACATGTGGACAGATTGCGAGAAAAACGGCACGCGCCACCCGGAAAATGTTTTAACCAAAGATGAATTACTGGATAACGTAATGCTGTATTGGCTCAATAATGCCGGCGCCAGTTCTGCGCGCCTTTACTGGGAAAGTTTCAATGACGCCAATATGGATCCCATCGCTTTGCCTGTCGGCTGCTCCATATTCCCTAAGGAAATTTTTCGCAGCAGCCGCCGCTGGGCGGAAAAACGATTCTCCAATCTGATTCACTGGAATGAGCTTGAACAGGGCGGCCACTTCGCGGCGCTGGAACAGCCGGAGCTTTTTATCGAGGAAGTACGCACATGCTTTCGGACATTGCGCTAAAAAAACTAGTGTTTGTCAAACTCTTGGCTGGTGATTAAACTGTTACTGAAAGGGCTGACTGAGGGTCTCAATGTTTCAGTCTTCTCCTTTTCAGCCGCTTTTTCAGCTGTCTCTGTTGGAGACCTCATCTCCGTCGGTTTAACCATCGGGCCGCTGAGGTCCATGCGGTCAAAGTCCCCTTGCGCGCGCCGCTGCACTGCAGGTGCCTGCGCTGGCGCGGGCACACTGTCCAGATCCACACCAGAGACTCCGGAATCAACACCGGGGGCAGCGTCCGCTTCCGGTGTCGGCGATTTCAAATGCACCGCGGGAGGCTCCTGCACCTTGGGCTCGTCAGGGGGCAGAAAAACCGGTGCCCGCGGTTCAATTTCAGGCAAGGCAGCGGGCTGTTCCCTGCGCAATTCATCAATTACCGGCTGTTCTGGGGTAGGCGTTTCACGCAAACTCGGTGCTGGTGCTGGCGCTGGCGGCGGCGCTGAACTAATCACTTCATCTGCGGCCTGGGGTGGCTGTTTCGGGCCGACACTCAGCTCGGCGCCACTGCCAATAAATTGAAGGTCCTGCAATGCATCATTGGAACTGAGCCGGTTGTCCTGTGGCAATCGCCGATCCGGCATCACTGCCACTGGACCCGACCTCCCGGACAGCACCAGATTAGGCGTGTGTCCCGGCGCAGCGCCATGGCGGTAACTTCCCGGCGTCAACTGCCGCGCCTGCTCTGCCAGCGTACTACTAGCACCCTCCATCGCGGGGCCTTGGGTCTTCAGCAGCGCGGAGCCACTGGGACCTGAAGCAGCAAAACCGGATTGTCCCGCACCGGATGCACTGGCTACCTGCAGGGGCTGAGCTTCAAACTCTTCCTCTTCCGCTTCCTGTGTCTGTATCTGGGCCTCTTCATCAGACTCTGCTTCACTTCGCGCCCGTTGCTTGAGCACCTCACTGGCGCATTCCGACCAACGCCCAAAATGTGCTGACTCGGCAGCATCGGGCATACGGTGCTTTCGGAATTGTTCCATCGCTCTGGTAAAACGTTTCTTAACGGCGCGATAGTAATAGATGTAATCCTCAGTTTGCAGTGGCTGCACCTCTGCATCTTCACTGATAATCAACATTTGTGGTGGTAGCTGGCCTTGGAGGCTATACAGTAAATCCGCCAGAAAACTCAAACGAAAAGCGGAATGCTGCTTGTTCACGACCTGGGTTTCGCAGGGGACATACAAATAGTCACCCAATTCGGAAAATCCGCTGGTGCGCATGAGTAAATTGGCATTGCCCGACAAAGCGCCCAGACCCAATACACCGTCGACGATAAAATCTGCTCCGTCACGCATGGCCTCGAGTGTTACGGTTCGGCGGCTCGCTTCGTCCAAGGCGCAATCAATTTGCGCGACATTGCGGCCCTCCGCACGCAAGGTGATGACGATTTCATCCTGAGGACAAGACTCCTGAGGGGGCTCCGTGCCGTGTAAATCGGGGGGGATTCCGTGATCGGGGTTTTCCAGCGTCAAACGCTCCATCCAGACAGCGAAGGGCGATTCCCTGAACAGGACGAGGTCATCCGGGGTATAGGTTATGGTGTTATTAACAGTGTAACGATACATTTTAGTTTGACGGCCTGTTTTCACGACTCACGGAAAACAGCGTAAGCTCACTTTCTGCCTAAGCCGTTTGTGTATTTATATCTGAATGCTCTGCCACTGTCCACGCAATCACCCATATACTAACCAGGACGGGTTACATCTCGGCGGCGCTGACGAAAAACTGATTAAATATTACACGTTTCTTACTGCCCAATCGGCGCTCAGGGCGCCTGAAAAACCGTGGCGCCACCCACAACAGTTCTTTCAACCTGCAGATCACGCATGTTCATGGGCTCCTCCAGCGGGTTGCCCGACAACACCACAAGATCGGCATATTTACCCGGTTCCAACGAACCACGGTTATCATCCTCAAACACTTGCCAGGCCGCGTCGCTGGTCACCGCACGCAGGGCATCCATTACGCTAATACGCTGCTCCGGACCCAGAACGTCACCCCCGTATGTTTGACGATTGACCATGCTCCATACAGCTTGCAGCGGCAACATAGGTGTGACGGGGGTATCCAGGTGAGACGTAAATCGTACGCCGTGGTCCAACGCCCATTTCGACGGGCTTATGACCGCCGCACGCTCCGGGCCCATAAACACATCCCGATGACGATCACCCCAGTACCAGGTGTGAGCAGTAAAAAAACTGGGCGTAATCCCCAGCGCTTTCATTCTTGCTATCTGGTCCTCGCGGGCCATTTGTGCGTGGATGAGTATCATCCGTGGATCGTCAACCGGGTGTGCTTTCTGAGCTGCTTCAAAGGCGTCAAGAATATCCTCGATAGACTCATCCCCGTTGCCGTGAATAGCGATTTGGTAGCCCGCTTTGTGCAGTGCTTCCACCTGCTCGAACAGCTTTTCGCGCGGTACCGCAGGATAGCCCCGATAGTCCTCATCGCCATGGTGGGCGGTGAAATAGGGCGTCCCCAAGTAGCCGGTAAAGCCCTGAATACTGCCATCGGCCACGATCTTAACGGCCCCCATAGACAATTTGTCGGCGTTATACTCCGCGGGGGTGTAGTCACCGTTGAGAAGGGATTCACCAAACTCCGATTCGAAGGGAAACACAACCAGGCGCTGCGGAATCACCCCCAATTTACTGAATAGCGAAAGCGCCGTGGCCAACTTTTCACTGGTGCCACCAGACTGGGCAGTCGTTACACCGATTGCCGCATACTCATCGGCAGCCGCTTTCATCATACGATAGCCGTCGAGAACGCTGATATCCTGCATTTGGTCTATGATATCCATGCGGGCGGTCTCTTCCAGTAACCCGTTGGGTTCACGCGACCCCACCTGTCTGCCGATAACGCCCCCGACGGGATCGGGCGTTGCGGCACTAATACCGGCCAACTCCAGTGCCATACTATTGGCAACCACCATATGGCCGGACACATGCATTGCCACCACCGGATGTTCGGTAGACACATCATCCAGCTCCGCCCTAGTGGGGTGCCGCTTTTCCGCGAGCAGGGTATCGTCGTAACCGAAACCGGTCACCCATTCACCCGACGCCGTTTCGACCGCCTGTGCCTTGAGTGCTGCAAGCACTTCGGCCATGTTGTGCAGGTTACCAATGGGCGGGCTATTAAGATCGGCAGCCACCACCCGCAACCCCGACCCCGGAAAATGCCCGTGAGCGTCTATGAACCCGGGCAACAGCGTTCGTCCGCGCAGATCCAGCACCTCGGTTTCATCGGTAGCCAGGGCCATGATCTCGTCGGTGGAGCCCACAGCCTCAATACGCTCTCCCCGGGTAGACAAGGCCTCGTGTACGGAGTTGTCCGCATCCATGGTCAGTACATTGCCGTTAATATAAACTTGGTGCACCGGTGGCTGAGGTGTACGCAGTGCAATTTTTGCCAACACGCCAAAGCCGACCGCCAGCGCCAGCAATACACCCACGATTGTTTTCCAGTTCATAACAGCATTGTCCGTTTAGATACGATTGCAGTCTTTCTCGGTGATTAACGCGGACATTTTACGTTCAAGCGACAGCTCCCATTAGGATGTCCGCCAGCCGCGCGCGGTGCCAGACGGCATCGCCCCACAGCATCTGACTGTGATTTTGCCGCTTGAAATACAGATGGACAAAGCACTCCCAGGTAAAACCAATACCACCGTGATACTGCACCGAGCGACCAGAAGCAAAAGCTGCCGTCTCACTGGCAGAAGCCTTGGCCATATGCGCGTACTCAGCAGCCCGCTCCGGCTCTGTATCGATCGCACAGGCGGCGTTGTAAACCAAGGATTTACATTGATCGACAAGCACCATGACATCCACCAGCGGATGTTTAACCGCCTGGAAAAACCCCAGCGGGTGCTCAAATTGCTGGCGGGTGTTGGCATACTCAACGGTGGTCTGCAATTGCCACTCTGCAGCACCAACGATATCCGCAGCCAGAATTGTCCAAATCGCAGGCATCGCCTGCTCCAACGCCGCGACACCCTCTGTACTCACCGCCTGGGCTTCTACACTGTCGAACTGGATATGCGCCTGGTCGCGAGTCAGGTCAACAATGGCATCGGGCTTGATAGTCAGGCCAGGAGCATCGGTCGCCACCCAGTACAACGACAGTCCCGCCGCAGTGCGCGCACTGACCAACAGACGGTCGACCTTGCGCGCTTCCTGCACAAAACAAGCAGTACCGGTCAGCTTACCCTGCTCACATGTCACATCCGTTTCAGCGGCCTCCCATGAACCCTGCTTGTTGGTAATGGCCAGGCTTGCGGTGCGCCCCTGCGTAATCTCACCCAACGCAGTCTCGCCGGCGCTGCCGCAGGCAGCAAGTACATAGGTGGCATTGAGTGTAGACAGCAGCGGACAGGGAAATGCAGCTCTGCCCAACTCCTCGACCAAACCGGCTACGGCAGCCACAGGCATACCCAGGCCATCGGCCACCTCCGGCACCGCCAATGCGGTCCAGCCTAGGTCGACCATTTGCTGCCACAGATCACGATCCCAGGCACACTCACTCATACGTTCCGGGCTGGGGTCTGAGGCCACCATGCCGTGAAGCTTGTCGGTGGCAAAATTATCGGCAAAAAACTTGCGCGCCGACTCCTTTAATAACGTCGCCTCTTCGCCAAATCCAAAATTGTCTGGTTGTGCCATATTCCGTCCCCTACTTTGATTTGGCCAGGCCGAGCACGCGCTCGCCAAGAATATTACGCTGAACCTCACTGGTACCGGCGGCAATCGTCATACCGTAGGAATTCATGTAGGCCATGGGCCACTGCCCACCAGCGGGCGCATTGTCATCTCCCAGATACAGGGAGCCACTTGCACCTGCAACCTCTACTGCAAGCGCACCGGTATCCTGCGCGATTTCACTGGCCAATAATTTATTTTGCAGCAGCAACCGGGCCGGGTGATCCAACAGCGCAGATACGCGTGACCGGCGCTGATTCTGTCCCAGTCCCATCTCGCGGACGACCAGTTCCATGATGCGATCCCTGATCAGGGGGTCATCGGCAGCGGGCTTGCCGTTGCGCACGGTATTACGCGCCAGTTCGATGAGGTTGGAAGTGTTGGTAGCGTGCGTGGCCTTACTCTTCATGCCGCCTGATCGGGGCGTTTGCAATTCCCCGGCACCTCGTTCGTGCAGCAAGGTCGTCATGGCAACCTGCCAGCCTTTACCCAGCTCATCCAGGCGGTAGATGTCATCGACTTCCAGGTCTTCAAAGATGACTTCGTTGAAACCGGTTTCACCGGTAATTTTAATCAGAGGCCGCACGGTGACACCCTTGCCCAGCGCCGAGCGAATAGGCACAACGAAATAGGACAGGCCATCATATTTATGAGAGCGGTCAGTGCGTAGTAACAGGATCATCCACTCGGCAAAGTGTGCCAGTGAAGTCCAGACTTTGTGGCCGTTGATGACCCACTTATCACCCTTGCGCTCGGCAAAGGTCTGCACACTTGCAAGGTCAGAGCCGGCACCGGGCTCACTGAAGCCCTGGCACCAGATATCTTCACCGGAGAACAAACGCGGCAATAGCTGCTCTTTCACCGTTTCCTGTGCGTGGTAGAGAACCGTGGGGGCCGCCATACCCAGACCGATAACATTGGGCATAAAGGGCGTTTTGGCGCGAATCATTTCTTCGTTGGCCACTCGCTGGCAATCGTTGCGTCCGGCACCGCCAACCGCCTCGGGGTAGTCACAACCGATCAGGCCAGCGTCGTAGGCAGACTTTTGCCATTTTTGCAGATAAGTCAGTTGAGCTTCGGTCATGATTTCCAATGGGGACAGGGGTAGTCTAACGGGGGGGTCCCCGGGTCTGTTGTCCTTTAGCCACTGTCGACAATACTGACGAAACGCCACCTGCTCAGCGGTTTCCTCACGGGCACTTTTCGACATACACAACTCCCTTGATATCGTTAGGAATACAAATGGGGCAGCAGATTCTACCCAGCAGCGACGCGCGAGGAAAGGACAGGTGCCCAGATATACCCACGAAGATTAAAACCCACTCGCTTCCCTCGGGGAAATTTGAAGTAATTAGTAATGCGGCGGTTTTTCATCCACGGGATTCGACCCGTTACTTTCTTCGTTTTGAGTGGATTGCTCCAACTGTTGCTGGCGTAACAGTTCAAGCTGCCGACGCAGCAGCAGGATTTCCTGCTGCTGCAGTGCAAGCGCCTCATCCAGGCTCTTTACAGCGTCCTCCTGAAAGGCAAGCTGGCTCTGCAGGTCCATCATTTGTTCTCTGAGTGTGTCAACGTCTGTAGACATTCAGCCGCTCTCCTGGCATTCACGCTTTGCGCGCGGAAAGCAGCCTAATATACTGCCCGCCTCTGCATAAATACACGGCGGCGTTATGAGCACACGAAAAAAATCTGATAATCGGCTGGTCTACTCCACCGATGGAGGACGGCTCTGCCCCCAGTGCCTGCGCCCCGTATTCAATTGTGTTTGTGGTGACAGCAAACCCAACGCGACCGGAGATGGCATCGTCAGATTGCACCGCGAAACGAAAGGTCGCGGCGGCAAGGCGGTGACGGTCATAAAAGGCTTGCCGATAGCGGGCGATGCCCTCAAGGCACTGGCCAAGCAATTAAAGAAAAAATGCGGGGTCGGCGGCGCGCTCAAAGGACATGAAATTGAAATTCAGGGTGACCAGCGCGAATTTCTCAAGGGCGAATTAGAAAGCCTGGGGTACAGCGTAAAAATTTCAGGCGGCTGAGCAAGATAGCAACTTTTATCGTATTTTTTTGAGTTTTATACTCCCTTTTATCGAACTTAGACCCTCATATTGTAGCGATCACTTTCCCGCCAGCACCCTCAAACCGCTATTTAGCCTTCTTTTCCAAATTTTTTGTTAATAGTCACGCTCAAGACTCTATTTTTATTGGATTTATTGAATAGATGTGTTAAAAAGTTACCCGTGAGCTCGGAAAAGACGCAATCTGGGTACCTTCTCCAGAACTGCTTCAGGATAACCTGGCCACCAACAATAACTATAACGAGTAGAACTGCAGAATCTGACGGATTAGTCATCCTGCGAGGGAATGGGTTATGTACGTTACCGCAGAACACCTGAGAGATCAGGTCATTAGACCAACCTTGGAGTATATGGGAGCATGGACGCCAGCGTGCGAAGCATTCCTTCTCGATGCTGCCATCAAGGCACCGGACCTGGGGCTGTTTTCCGCTAGAAATGAGGGACTGGGACTGTTCAACATCACGCCTGCACAGCACCGTGACCTGTGGGATCGTTACCTCGCCTTCAATCCCGATCTGGCTAGCCGGGTTCGTGGACTGGCCAGTCAACGGGCATTTCTGAGCGATCCCGACAGTGAGTTGCAAACTAACCTGAGCTATTGCACAGCGGTAGCCTGGTTGATGCAAAAGCGTGCCGGCGGCGTTCTGGAAGACAGGGAACCTGAGTCTGGGGCTGTCATCAGCGCCTGATAGGGCGTGCCTCGTTGAGTGCATGCCATCGGTGCAGGTCTTCAGGCCGATCGATATCGTTAAGGGGTCGCAGCTGGGCGCAGGATAGTGCCGTATCTGCCAGGGCGACAAGTGTGTTGGCGTAGACCTGATCGCTTCCCCAGGGGATGCCCTCAAACAGTCTTTCACTGATTGCTCGCGCGCCGATAAGCACGTAACCACCGTCGGTCGCGGGGCCTAAAACCACATCAGCATGCTGCAGTCCCTCCAGGGCCTGCCCTAGGTAGGCAACATCAATTTCCGGACAATCACTGCCGACCAGAATCACACTCTCAAACTCAACCAGGCCACCGCGAAGTGCGTGGTACATTCTCTGACCCAAATCCTCACCGCACTGCTGTGAAATCCGCGTCACACCCAGAGCGCGACAACGACTGAACAATGCATGCGATGTATCCCCGGCGACCGCTAGTTCGAGCTCTCCGTCTTCAAACAAGAGCAACTGGCGAGTAGTCCACTCCGCAAGTTCACAATGCAGCTCACACGCTTGCTCCGCCGAAAGGTGGGGCAGCATGCGCGTTTTAACCTTGCCGACCACTGGCGCCCGGGCAAACTGGATTAACAACACGGTCCCAGACTCACCGGTCATAGTAGTAGCGCCCCAGTGTCTCTGGTGAGACACCGACAAAGTACGCCAGTCGCAACAACCACATACGGGCTACTGTGGCGACCACGCCACGCTCTTCCCAGCGCCGACTTGAGGTCAATACCGGCTCGGGAATTATGGTCGGACGAGCCAGACGGCGCAGTTTTTTGCACAGTGCAATATCTTCCATCAGGGGAATGGGATCGAAACCACCTACCTGCTGGAACAGGCTGGTTTCCATAAACAGCATTTGGTCGCCGGTGGCAACCGATGTCAGGCGCGAGCGCAGGTTCATAAACCACTCAATAACACGAAAGGAACCGCGCTCACCGCCAAGGCGCACGCGACAAAAACCCCAGCGTGGATTTTGTGCCAGACAAACCGACAATTGTGATGACGCAATACCTGGACGGGTATCGGCGTGCAGAAAAAATACATAGGGAGAAGTCGCCACCTTGCCACCCAGATTCATCTGCTGGCCTCGGCCACGCTCGCCTAGTAGCAACTGATCGCACAAGGGCATGGCAATTTCTACCGTACTATCGGCACTGCCACCATCGACGACAATGATTTCGCTGAGCCCGTAACGCCGGCGTAAATCGCACAACAAACTTGCCACCGTCGCCTGTTCGTTGAGAACCGGAATGATGAAACTCACGCGCGCGCTCATCACGCCCCCAGGGCACCGCCGCAGCTACTACCCTGGCCTGCGGTGCAACCGTAACAATGTTCGCCAGTGGCAATAGCGCTGCCGCTAAGCGTGGCATTCTGTAACACCTCACTGATATGGCGATGACGATCACTGGTCAATACCGGTAAATCCAGCATCTGATTAAAGTCACAATCGTAGACATAGCCCTGCCAGTCGATACTGAGCAAGCTGCGGCACATTAAAGTGTCCATATTCGCCTGACTGAAGTTTTCCCGCAGCAAGTGCATGTAATCGGTGTACTGACCTTGAGCCAGCAACACTGACCCAAAGCGGCTGATAGGCATATTGGTAATGGTGAGGAGTTGATTAAAGCGAATGTCAAAGCGCTCTTGCAGTTCACGCCGATAATCCATTTCCAGTTCCTGCTGGGGCGGCGGCAACACCGGACCCACGGGGTTGTATACCAGGTTCAACACCAATGCGTCTCCATAACCGAGGTCATTCAACCTGCGCAATGCGACAATACTGTCATGAAAAACGCCTTTTCCGCGCTGCGACTCAACATTTTCTCGCAGATAACAGGGCAGCGATGCGCTGATTTCTACGCCCTGATCGGCTAAAAATTCCGCTAGATCTTCCTGCCCTGCCTCTAGTAACACGGTCAAATTACAGCGATCAATTACGCGCACACCGAGCTTACGTGCTTCAGCCACCATGTAACGAAAGTGCGGATTCAACTCCGGTGCGCCGCCGGTCAAATCCAGCGTATTCACCTCGGCAGCATCCAGTACCGTCAACACCTGATCTACCGTTTCGCGATCCATCAGCTCGGTACGGTCGGGACCAGCATTAACATGGCAGTGCACGCAACTGAGGTTACACAGATAGCCCAGATTGACTTGCAACGCCTCCAGAGCGGCACGCTGTACCGGCGGGAAATCACTTTCTAGTAGCAATGGGCGAGTATCACGCATGAATCAATTAACATCCGGGGTGGTCAGTGCAACTAGTGTACCAAAGCTTCCACAGGAAACTCAGTAACTGGCCTGCTGTTCCAGTGGGGTCAACAGTCCCTGGGTATTGTCCAGTAGATACCCAAACACCACATTATAAGACAGGACCGCCTGCACGTAGTTGCGCGTTTCCTGATAAGGAATGGTTTCAACCCAAAACTCTACGGGAATCCGCTCCCCCGCTTTATGGCGCCAGCGATCCACTCGGTGGGGCCCCGCATTGTAGGCGGTCAGTGCAAATACCCGGTTACCGCCAAAACGATCGAGCAACTGCCGGTAGTAGGCGCTGCCCAATAACACATTGTGGTCCACCTGAAACAGATCTGACCGCTGGTGACGTTTTTTGAGGGAAGCCGCCACCTCTTTACCGGTGGCAGGCATGATCTGCATGAGACCGCGCGCGCCCACCGGCGACTGTGCCTGCGGGAAGAAGGCACTTTCCCTGCGCGCAATAGCCATCAGCTCCGTACTGGGAACTGATCTTGCAGAGGCGTACTGTTCGAAAACGTCCCGAAAAGGCGTGGGAAATCGCAGGTCCAGCGCATCCCAGGCTTTTGCGCGGTTGGCGGCGTCGATGGCCATGCGCTGCCAGCCCAGCTGCGCGGCCAGCAGCGACAAGTCCTGTTGCTGCGCAGCGTCGGGCGTATCCTGCAGCACGTTGAACCATTCAGAATGGGCCAACATCTCTTCCCCGTGATATTTCAGCTCCTCGATTCGTTTTACCACAGGCAGGTTTAGCAGTCTTTCGGGCTCTGCAAGCACCGGGCGCTGATGGTTGAATGCATAGGGCAGCTCGAGTTGATCTGCCGCCAAAAAGCCGTAGTAATCACGCTCACCGGCGAGTTGCTCAAGCGCCAGCTGGGCTCGTTCGCCATCACCGCGCTGCGCCTGTGTCATCGCCTGCCAGTAACGCCAAACGTTTTTACTGCGCGCTGTGCCTGACAACAATGGCAAAGTGCGCTCCAGGCCATCCCAGTCCTGCTCCGCCAGCGCCCAACGCAAACGAATCTCAACCAGCTTGTCATCCTGCAGACGCCCTAGCGCGCCCGCCAGCCACTCATCTTGCTGCTCGTCGCGAGCGAACAGGCTCTGCCGGACGATCGCGTATTCTGCCTTCTGCGCCTGCTCCGCATTGAAGTGAAGTGTTCGCTGCAAGTCTTGCCACAAAGAAAGCGCACTACCCGGATTGTAGCGGGCAAGGTAGGCTACTCCGCGACTGGCGATGTCCGCCGAATAGGGGCTGTCAGCAGGCAGCGACGTTGTAGCAAGCGAATCAGGATGCGCATACACGGCCTGCAGCTTGTCTGACCAGGGTTTTAACCGGGCTGTGCCCTTCCTGGCCACGTATTTCATCAGCGATGGCTGGCGTTCATCAAAGCTATTGAGGAGGCGCGTCCACACAATGTCATCGTTTAACTCACCCGCTGACTGCCACGCTGCAAACAACGGGTCGCACTCCCGGGGCTGAGACTTGCCCTGCTCCCACAACCTGCGTGATCCCTGCCAGGCTAATGCCTTATCGCCCTGCGCCAGTCGCGCGCGAAAGTAATAACACTTCAAATCCGCACTGTTGGGCTCAGTGGGCTTGACCTTTAGAAAGTCTGCCCAGCGCTGCTCTTTGCCGGCCCGGCGCAGGTACACCGTCAAAAACCGTGTCGGCAAGGGAGAGTCAAGACTGCGCGCAATAAACGCATCTGCCTCCGCCGAACTGACGGAAGCTATCTGCCCGGTAAGCTGAAAATAGTCGAGGTATATCGCCAGTGGGTAGTCGTCCAGGCCCGATCGCAAGGCCTCATAGTCAGCCCACTGCCCGCGCTTGATGGCCGCTCGCGCTTTGCTATAGTCGCGTCGCTCATCGGCAAGGTTTGCCGAGCGCCCAGCTGGGGAGTAACCAGCGGCAAGTGTAACCATGACGGCCAGCAGGAGTACGATTCTGGTTCTGGTTCTAGATACGTCCCGATACTTCAACAACAATTGTCCTTCTATTAGCGCCGCTCCTCTGGATCGAAAAAGCGCTGACGGTGGCAGATGCAAGTGATCGATAGAGTGATATGGCCGTCGCCTGAATGCAATAGCGCAACGTGTATTCGCAGGATTCTTTTTCCCGCGGGGCTAACTCAAAACAACAGACCCAACGTCGGCATAGCAATATTGGCATAGTCCATAACCACCTCACGGCGCCCAATATGAAAGCCCTCTTCCTGAGAAAGCAGTGTGTCTCGCCGCTGGCCACTGTAGATGACATCCTCATTGCCGGGCCGCGCGTAATACAAGTGAAAGTTACTGAGAACTGAAAACGAATCACCCTCCCTTGCCATCAGTTCGATATTACCGACAATGCGCCGCGTGCGCGCCGGGGGATTCTCCGACCAGGAATTAATTTTGTAGGCGCGCTCAACGCGCACCATCAGATGAATATAGGTTTCTTCCCTGATGGGACAGCCCATGGATTCCTGATCTTCCAGTTCGCGCTCAACGCTGATCATGTCTTCATTGCCGCGTGCCCGGTTGTCCACCTGGACATTGACGCGCGAGGGCATCAGGTAGCTAATTTGTTCACTCACCAAACTCAACCACTGCTGATACTGCCGATTGTCCAGGAGACGGGCCTCATGGAAGTAGAAACGCTCGAGCGCACGCTGCTCTTCAGGACTGGTCGCTAACGACTGGTTACTCATAGCATTTCCTCCACAGCCTGAAGCTCGTCCCGCCAGCGCGAAAAAAAATGGCGCGCATAAAATTCATTCGCCGTCACGCTCACTAAACCCGGCAGTTCTGCGTGCGGTTTCTCCTCACCCAGACCAAGCCCGTAGTAGTAGGGACGATCATCGGCAAAATCTATGTTGCTGCCAATAAACTGCTGAACCCACACCTCTGCGTCCTCCTGCTCGAGGATTCCCGCAGGTCCAAAGAAAGAACTGTAATTGGTGCGCAGCGTTTTTTTAATTGAACCTGGCGCATCTGCCGGCACTACCGACCACGACCAATACTCTACCTTGCCCGGACCGCGAGGGTGTGAAACCTTGAATGAGGTATTGGACCACAGGAACGAGAGGTTGGGATAAATGCCGTAGGTCAGTCCCTTCATACGCGCACGCAAATCCCCTACCCTTTCGGCGGCCTGCGCCTGAACCTCGCGCAGATAATTCTGCACTTCATCGCCGCCGAACATTCCTGCCATCCCTTCCATTCCCCAAGCCATTTCATCGATTGGGGAATCTTCTGGCATGAGGCGGAAAGTAGCGCCGTGTCCGGGCGTGGTAACCACGCTGTAGCCCAGTCTTTCAATCATGTCCTGAGCTTCTTTAGGGATAATGGAACTGTGTAAAAAAGCGCCGTGATTCACATCGCCCAATTGATTTTCAACCGGCAGTTTCCAGTTGGCATTGAGCACCCACCGGTGGGGTGCTCCGATAAATTCAATGCCCTGGGGAAAACGATTGAGGAAGGCATCCAGATAAAACCGCATATCCCCTAGGTAATCGCCAAGCGGGATAATCGCTTCGTCAAAGCTGCCAAAAATCATGCCGCGCCAGGCTTCCACTCGAGGCACCCGTTTGAGGCCCAGCTGGCTTTTATCCGGCTTCTGCACAACTTCTGTCTCCTGAGGAATCGTCATCAGGTTGCCCTCTACCGAATACGACCAATTGTGGTAGGGACACACGAAGCGCTTGGTGTTGCCGTGATCAGCGCGGCACACCGGCAAACCGCGATGGCTACAGCTGTTGATATTGGCGTAGATCCCGCCATCCTGACCGCGAGACAAGATAATCGGCGTTTCACACATATACGCCTGCACAAAGTCTCCCGGCTGCTTGATCTGCGATTCATGACCTAAAAAGAGCCAGGACTTGCCAAAAATTCCAAGCTTCTCAAGCGCATAGACGCGCTCGTCTGACCAGCAACGGCGGCTAATAAGCGACGCATCTTCATTGACCAACTCACTGACACGCAGACTCATGGCTATCCCTATAAATGATCGATCATTAATATTTCCTGATTATATACGGGGTCTGTTCGTTAAATGAAGGCCTCTGTGGTACTTTTTGTCCAATTATTAGCAATCGATTGATAATTTATGCTGCCAGACGACACTTCACCCCCCAAACAAACAAAGGGCGCGCGCACCGCCCTGCGTATTCTTGATATCGCCGAGGAATTGTTCGCCCAGCAGGGCTACGATGGCACCAGCCTGCGCCAAATTGCTGAGCGCGTGGGCATCAAAGAACCGGGCCTGTACAACCACTTCGCAGGTAAACAGGCGCTCTACGAAGCTGTATTATTTCGTGCTCTGAACCCAATGGCACAGGCGCTGGCGCAGCTTATGGAAGATGCTTCGCAGCTTAGGGATTACACTGACTTACCTTCGGTCATGACAGATATTCTTATCGAACATCCACAAATGGCCTCGCTGTTCCAACAAGGTATGCAGGGTGATGCTAATGCTATCAGCAATCAGTTGGTCAACGGCTGGCTGGAAAAGCTCTTCAACCAGGGGATGCATAGCATGGAAGAATTTGGAGACGTCACTGCAACAGGTAGTGACAGCCAGACCGGACAGGACCGCGCAACACTGGCAATAAACGTGATCGCCATGTTCAACCTCACGACCGGCTACTTCCTCGCGCAACGCGCCTTTGACTCGATGGCCGCGGGTGACTTACTGGACCCGGATAACATTGCCAAACAAAAACGTTTACTGCACAAAGTTATCCGGGCGATGTTGATCAGTTAACTGATCTCAATACGTCTGCTTTCCTGCTCTTTTGCAACCACCTTTGGCGCTTGCAAAGAGAGCACACCATTGACAAACGACGCCTTGATATTCGCTTCCTCAACCTCTACTCCAAGGTTAAAGCTGCGCATAATTTTACCGTAGCGCTGCTCCTGACGAATTACCCTGCCCTTCGCCTTTTCCTCATCGCTTCGCGTCCTTTCCGCCTCCAGCGTTAAAATTCCTTCTTTAACATGAAGATGAATATCGTCTTTGTCGACTCCCGGCAGCTCAGCTGCAATCTGGAAATACTCCTCAGTCTCTCGAATATCTACCCGCGGCGCGAGCGACGTGTGCGCCTGCGGCTGGGCAGTTCGCTGCCAGGAATCGTTAAAAAATCTATCGATATCAAAAACATTTTTTCGAGCTAATAAAGACATAGCATATCTCCTTTGTGGGTCGGCAAAATCTGCCTATGAGATAATTAATAGGGTTGCTACAGATATATTTCAAGTTTCTGAGACGAAAAAATATTGAAAATCTATCTATGCCTATGCCACTTCTCGTAAGCCCCACAAGATGAAACCGGAGCACATGATGTCACAGGCATGACAACACAATTCAACCTGTATGCAGAGATTTGCTGGCCCCCTCTTTCTAGAACCTATACCCTGCCTGAACGAATTACTGAACTCCTACACCCGCTATTCAAAGGGCTTCACTTATGAGCAACCCTAACCCCCAAGCGAGTGGGGGCTCAGCGCAGCCTTGGGCTCAGTCGGGTCGTCAGCCCCGCATCGCAATTATTGGCGCGGGCATGTCGGGCATAGCCGCTGTGGTTAAACTGGAAAAATCGGGCTACACCGATCTTACTGTCTACGAAAAATCAGACAAAGTGGGCGGTACCTGGCGCGAGAACACCTACCCCGGACTCTCCTGCGACGTGCCCTCTCGCTGGTACAGTTTCAGTTTTGCACTAAAGCCTGATTGGAAACATCGTTATCCTTATGGCGAGGATATCCAGTCCTACATGGAAACCGTAGCGAAAGACTTTGGTGTGCCTGACAAGGTCATCTTTAATTCCGCCGTCACAGAGATCATTTATGACGCCCCGCACTGGCGCCTGAGCTGCGCCACTGGCGAGCAGGAAATTTTTGATGTAGTCATTTCTGCCACAGGATTACTCCACCACCCCGCCTACCCTGCCATAGAAGGCCTGGAAAATTTTTCTGGCGCTGCGTTTCACTCAGCACGCTGGGACCACACTGCTCAATTGAAAGGAAAACGGGTGGGCGTTATCGGCACCGGCTCTACCGCCTGTCAAATAATCGGGGCGATAACTCCCGAGGTGGATGAAATGCATGTCTTTCAGCGCACACCCCATTGGGTCGCTCCGCTACCGCAGGTGGAGTACTCCGCAGGCTGGAACCGATTACTGGCGGCACTGCCTTTTATGCAGCGCATGACCTACAACTACTATCGCTGGATGATGGTGCACACGTTCAGTGCTGCCACCATTGGCAATAAGTTCATGAAGGGCCTGATTAACAAAATCTGCCTGAAACACCTTGCTGATAACGTGCCCGATACCGCGCTGCGAGCAAAAATGACGCCAAACTACGATGCCACCTGCAAGCGGTTGATTTTGTGTTCTGACTATTACCCCGCGATCAGCAGCTCCCATGCGCACCTGATTACAGAGAATATCGCGAGGATCGAACCAGAGGGCGTACGCACGGCAGACGGCCAGCTGCACCCACTTGATATACTCGTATTAGCAACTGGATTTAATGCGGCCGCCTTTATGCTGCCAACCCGCGTG
>PKCY01000139.1 GCA_002862985.1 Haliea sp. | reverse complement strand
ATCGTAGAAGCCATGTGGAAAGCGCTGGGTGCCATGGACTGGGAGGCCATGAAAAGTTGCATGCACCCAGATATACACTATCGCGACGTTCCCAGTGACGACCCCGGCGCCCACGGCCCCGAAAACTGCGTGAAGCGACTGCAGATTGCCTTTAAACATCTCAAGAAACAGGAACAAGAGACTCATCACATCGCCGCAGACGGCAACATCGTTTTTTTGGATCACACAGAAACCTGGACATTTCTCTCAGATGAAACCGCTGCCCACACATTCGCCAGCATGCACGAAATCAAAGATGGGCTGATTTACCGCTGGAGTGATTACTGGGATATGCAAAAATTCGTCGGCCAGTTCCCCGAATGGTTTCTGGAGGAAATGATGAAATCCACAGCGGCCGACTTCACCGACTAGGCCACTTTCTGGAGGCCTGTTTTGCGGTATTGCATCCGGTCCGAAACGGGGTATGATGATTGACCAAGCAAGCGCTTGGTTTTTGCCCCTATTAGCCCTTAAAGACTGCCAGGATAAGGCTGACCGCCGTCAAAACAGAAGAATGACAACCTCAGATACCTACCGCACTCCCAGCATCGACGCCGATGTGCCACAGCCAGACATCGGTTCAAAACGCTTTAGTGGCGAACGCTTTTACTCCCCAGAGTTCATGGCTAAAGAGTGGGGCCAACTGTGGCGTCGAACGTGGAATATGGGACCTCGCCTGGAGGAATTTTCCGCGGTAGGCGATTTTGTCATCCACAACCTTGGCCAAGAGTCATTTATTTTTGTGATGACGCAGGAAAATTTGGTGCAGGCATTTTACAACGTCTGCCAGCACCGAGGAAAACGTATTGTCTGCAATCAACGCACCGGTAACGTGCGTTTTTTTCAATGTGGCTTCCACGCATGGTCGTGGAATATCGACGGCAGTATTAAGGGCGTGCCCGACCAGCAGACTTACCCGCAGTTCCGTAACGGATTGCCTCAGGACGAACTGGCACTGAGTGACATTCGCGTCGACACCTGGGGCGGCTGGGTCTGGTTTAACATCGACGGCGATGCCGAACCGCTGCTTCAATACCTGGACGTTCTCCCCAATCACATTGCGCCCTACCGTATGGAAGACATGCGGACCTTCGTCAACGCCACCTTCCTATGGGATTGCAACTGGAAAATCGCCGTGGATGCCTTCAACGAAAGCTATCACTTTCGCGGTATTCACCCGGAGATGATGAAGTGGTCCAACGCCGATGCGAAACTCGAAATTTTGGGCAAGCACAGTCGGATGATTAACGAGTATGGCGCACCGAGCAAACCGCACCGAGAAACTCGGGAGATATCCGAGCGAATGGCAGCCTACATGCGCTATTTTGGACTCGATCCCCAAACCTACGAAGGGCCGGCAAAAGAAGTTCGAATCGAGAAGCAAAAAATCAACCGTCAGCAGGTGGCAGATGGCCTGGCGCGACATCTTCCCTACAACGATATGACAGACGAGCAGTTGTCAGATGTGTATCACTACTTCTACTTTCCCGGAGCGGCACAAAATATTTTCCCCGAGGGTGTCAACACCTTCCGTTATCGTCCGCATGAAACCGATCCAAATAAGTGTTACTACGACCTCATCATGATGGGACACTTCCCGCCGGACCAGGAACCACCCAAAGTAGAACACGTCTACTTCGACCACAAAGTCCAATATGTCGATTTGCTTGATCCAACGCTGGAAGTGGCCTCTTTCATTCTCCAACAAGACGCAGACAACGTACCAGAGGTGCAACAGGGCGTTCAATCTGAAGGATACAAAGGCATGGTTCTGGGTGATCAGGAAATTCGCGTACGTCATTTTCACAACATGATTGACCATTATCTGGAGGGCTGTGAGTCCTGATGAATCCGGCGCAACACCGACACCATAATATCTCTCTGCCTTTGAGCGCGTCCTTTTGAAATTTGGAATCATGACAGGCTCAGGTTTCGATCCAGATTCCGGCCTGTCCGGCATGATCAACAATGCCAGACGCATTGAGCAATTGGGGTTTCACAGCCTGTGGATGGCTACCATCTACAATTACGATGCGCTTACTGCACTCGCATCGATGGGCACTGCCACCGACCGTATTGAACTGGGCACCGCCGTGGTCGCAACCCATCCCCGTCACCCTATGGCCATGGCACAGCAGGCACTCACCGCTTCCGCCGCCTGCGCCGGCCGCTTTACACTTGGCATCGGCCTCTCACATCAGTATGTGATTGAGCAGGAAATGGGTCTTTCCTATGCACAACCGGCGCAGCACATGCGCGAATACCTTAACGTGCTGCTGCCCCTGTTGCACGAGGGGACAGTGGATTACCGGGGCGAGCGTTACTGCACAAAAACCACATTGGCGGTGCCGGAGGCAAGCACACCGTCAGTGGTCATCGCGGCCCTGGGACCGGCCATGCTGAAACTGGCGGGGAGCCGCGCCGATGGGACAACCTTATGGCTCACCGGTCCTAAAACCATCGCAGAACACACCGTGCCGACCCTTCGACAAGCAGCCAATGACGCAGGACGAAATGAGCCCCGGGTTATTGCCGGAATGCCAGTGGTCTTGACCGACAAGCCTGCGGCCGCAAGAGAAATGGTTAGCGAAAAACTAGCCCTCTATGCGGGCATTCCATCGTATCGCGCAATGCTAGAACGCGAAGGCGCATCTGGTCCGGGCGATGTCGCCCTGGCTGGTAACGAATCTGAATTGCGACAGCAGATTCGCTCGCTAGGTGATAGTGGCGTGACCGACCTGAATGCCGTCCTGGTCAGTGAAGACAAGGCAACCTACGAACGCACGCTTGCCTTTCTGGCCGACGAACTGAAGAACTACGCAGCCGAGTAATCCCCAAGGTGAAAACTGATGAGTTCCGGAAACCATAAAAGAAAGTACTTTACCCCTCCGATCGACAACGACACTCCCCTGCCTTCTCTCGGGGAACAGCGCATCTCGAAAGATCGGTTCAGCTCCGGCGATTTCATGGCGAGGGAGTGGACTCACTTGTGGCGTAAAGTCTGGAATGTTGGCCCGCGTGTGGAAGAACTGTGCCAACCCGGCGACTTCGTGATTCACACACTGGGCAAAGAGTCTTTTCTGTTTTCCATGGCCGACGACAAGCAGATTCACGGTTTTTATAACGTGTGTCAGCACCGCGGCAATCAACTGGTTTCCGATCGCCTATGTGGATCAGAAAAGTTCTTTAAATGCCCCTTCCATGCTTGGAGCTACAACCTCGATGGTAGTTTAAAAGGTATTCCCGGAGCCGAACACTTCCCCCAGTTTCGCGACGGAATTCCCAAAGACACGCTGGGTCTGGAGCCCATCGAAATTGATTTTTGGGGCGGCTTTATCTGGTTCCGATTAGAGAGCGACAATACCTCACTACTGTCGTTTCTCGGTGACATACCCGAACATCTCGCACCCTACCGTATCGAGGATATGCGCCTGCTCGAGTACAAGACTTTTTTATGGGACTCGAACTGGAAGGTTGCCTGCGACGCGTTTAACGAGAGTTATCACTTTCGGGGACTGCACCCGCAGATGCTCAAATGGGCTGACGAAAAAGCACGAATCGAATTACTGGGCGATCACAGCCGCATGATTAACAAGTACGGGACAACCAGCGCACCTTTCAGCGGTGGCGAGGAAATATACCCTGAGTTACGCGAGTGGATGCTCTACAACGGCATGAACCCGGACGACTACGAGGGAGCACCGGAAGACGTGTGGAAAGCCAAGACTGCCTTTACCCGCAGTATCCAGGACCAGGGTGACATTACCGCTCCCTATGCCGATATGACTGACGAACAACTCACTGACGTCTATCACTACTTTATCTTCCCCGGATTCGCAATGAACGTATTTCCCGAGGGTATTAACGGCTTTCGCTACCGACCGCATGAGAGCGATCCCGAGAAAATGTATTACGACCTGATTATGCTGGCACATTATCCAAAGGGCACCAAGATACCCTGCGAACGAAAGTTTTTTGAGGAAAAGGTGAAGTACGACGAAATAGCGGATACCCCAATGTCTTACATCATTACGGATGTGCTGCAACAGGATGCTGATAATGTCTCTATCAATCAAAAAGGACTAAAGTCTGACGGCTTCAGGGGAATGTATTTAGGCGATCAGGAGCTCCGTTTGCGACACTTTCACAATTGTCTCGACCGGTACCTGAATGGCGAGTGAATGCATTATGTACTATTTAGCTAGAATAACTGGCATGACTCTTCAACTGAAGAATAATTACCATCCATGTGCTCAAGATGCATCTTTCCCATCAGCAGATACGTCGTATACAGCCCATGGATAAGGAACGGGCGTAGAAAGGCGATATCACCCGCTCGTCCCGTCACTGCAGTCACCCTGACAGACTCCACAGCGGGCAGTTGATTCATTAACTCGTCATTATGTTCTAATACGCATATATCCCACTACTGCAGAGGTGGCGTCTCCGCATGGTGTTCAAGGATTTCAACCTGATAACCGTCCGGGTCACTAACAAAGGCAGCCGTCACCGGCCACGCGTCGAGCCTAACCGGTGCCGATATCGATTCAACACCGGCGTCTATACAGCGCTTATACAGACCTTCGCAATCATCGGTGCTGATGTAGAACTTCCAAAACGCATTACCATGCTCTATGGGTCCCTCCACATCGTGGTGACACGCAATTTGCAGGCGATTCCCGCCCTCACCCTCAAACAGCACTTCGGTAACATTCATGCCCCCGGGCTGCTCAATCCGGTGGGTGATTTTAAATCCAAGTACTGTCTCATAAAAATGAATCGACTTATCAAGATCACTGACATTGATACAGAATTGATCGAAGCTTGCTTTCATGTGTTGGTTATCCTTTTTGAAAAAAATAGACTCTCTGATTCACCTAACAAAATCAGCATGATGCTAGCACATGTAAAGCCCTTTCATTAGTACACTCGTATGAGGCCATTTCGAATTCCCGGCAAATCAATGGTCGGTTCTCATAGATCGTACACATGAAAGTGTCACGATCTATGGCTGAGCACCAACCATCATCTAAACGCAACATCGTCTCCCCTCCCCATTCATCGAGAGAAACATGCACATCAGGAACACCTGTATCGGTGAGAATCATGACCTCTAAACGACAGCAGCAAGCCTGACAATTTGAACAAGAGGCTTCGGTCTTTAATACATCTTCAATAGTAGCCCCCATGAATATCATCAACGAAAATAGTCGCGCAAGGTTTTAACGGATTTGAAAATATCTTGGTACAAATTGAAAAATGGGTCAAGCCCATGTCAAAACAGGGTGTATTTAGTACCCGTGGAATTTCTAACATGCAATACTTTTCTAGTCACAGTTTGCATAGGAAAATCCAACTTTGGCAAAAGATTACCGGACACGCATCCAGACCGACCTGAAAAAACAGTTACTGCTAGACAGGCGTATCATGAGAATACGGCCTCTTTCAAATCGGTGAAATGGAACGCCGCCGGGGCGGACTGCGATCGGGCCTGCGCGGAGCACAGGTGTTAAACGTTTCTATCAGAATCTGACGAGTGCGGCGTGGATCAATCACATCATCGATGCCAAAGTCCTCAGCGGCGTGCAGCGCACTGGTTTGTTCGCGGATGGCGTCGATCATCGCCTGGCGTGACTGCTGTGGATCTTGGGCAGATTCATATTCTTTTCGATACGCTATATCGACAGCACCCTGTATCGACATGGCGCAGATCTCAGCACTGGGCCAGGCAAAGGCGGCAGTAGCGTTAAAGGCCCTGCCGCCGCCCATGGCGTAATAGCCTCCACCGTAACCCTTGCGCAATACTATAGAAACCAATGGTACCGTCGCCGTTGCCATTTCATAGAACAAACGACCGCTGCGTCGGCCTATTCCGGTGTCTTCTGCCGCTGGACCAATGGCCAGCCCGGGTATATCAATCAGCGATACCAGCGGCAGACCGAACGCGTCACACAGTGCGACAAAATGCGCGGCCTTTTCACAGGCAGCGACATCCAGCACACCCCCTTTGCGCTTGGGTTGATTGGCCATAAAGCCGACCGGGCGACCACCCAATCTGGCGAAACAAGTCAGCATGTTGCGGGCGTATCCGGGTTTGAGTTCAAACACGCTGTCGCGATCGGCAATGATATCGATCACCCTGCGCATATCGTAAACTTCGCGACCGTTAGCAGAAACCAGGTCCAGCAATTCTTCATCCTCGCGATCCACCGGGTCACTAAAAGGCTGAACAGGTGCGCCTTCTGCTGAATTTGAAGGCAGGTAGGATAGAAACCGACTCACGGCAACAAGGCATTGTTGCTCATCGTCCACCGCGAGGTCGGCAATACCATTCTGATCAGCCTGCCGTCGACTGCCGCCTAGCGTTTGGGCATCGATTTCTTCTCCCGTACCGGCTTTTACCAGTGCGGGTCCGGCCATGCCCATTGTTGACGTCTCTTTAATCATCACAACAAAATCCGCCATCGCGGCGTAGGCCGTGGGGCCGGCAAAACCCTGACCCATAATTGCGACTACGTTGGGCACCCAGCCCGAGGTCAGCGCAAGCTTGTTAAACACTGGCGATGCAGCAGCGAAGTGAGCGGCGTTCATGCCATCCTGAATACGGTGCCCACCCCCTTCCAGCATCATTACCAGAGGTTGACCACTGTCCACAGCGCAATCTATCAGGCGCACCATTTTACGATCGGCAACAGCTCCTATACTGCCGCCGAGTACGGTGTAATCCTGTGCCAATACCTGCACTACTCGGCCTTCAATCCTGCCTACGCCCATCACCGCACCATCGGCTGGCGCCTCTATTTTTCGGCTAAGTACGTTGCTACGATCCGGCTGCACCAGCCCACCTGCCTCGCGGAAACTACCGTCATCAAGGAGACAATCGAGACGCTCTCTGGCGGTCATTGCACCCTGAGCGCGACGCTTCTTTACCGCTTCGGTACGTTGTTCATCCATGAGGCCAGCCCTGACAGCCTCCAATTGGCTCAGTAAATCCCGGGTTGTCTTTTCATCGGACATATTTGCTCCCTCAGCCCCCAACTTTGTCGCGCTTGATCACAATGCCTGCCGCTTCCCTGTCCCATGTATCTGGCGTTACACCGTCTTTCTTGAGTAGATGCTTCATAACTTTTTCGGTAGGCGTTCGCGGCAGCGATGACATTACCCGGATATACCTGGGCAGCATGAAGTGCGCCATGCGCGGCTGCAAAAAGGTAATCAGTTCAACCGGATCCATGGTCTGTCCCTCAACTAGCGAGACTACCACCATCACCTCGTCTTCCCCCAACTCGCTGGGCACACCGATAGCCGCGGCTTCACGCACCGCCGCAAACGCGGTAATTTCGTTCTCCACTTCAAAGGAAGAAATATTTTCGCCCCGGCGCCGAATCGCATCCTTTATACGATCGACAAAATAGAAATACCCATCGTTGTCATACTTGAAACCGTCGCCGGTATGAAACCAGCCATTGCGCCAGGCGGCGGCGGTTGCCTCGGGGTTTTTGTAGTACCCGTGATTCAATGACCAGGGTCTGTCGGTACGCAAAATCAGCTCACCGGTTACACCAGGACCAACTTCACAATCGTTTTCATCCACCACCCGCACTTCTACACCGGGTCGAACCCGACCACAGGTACCGCTTTTATCAGGGAAAGGGTCAGATACCAGCGGCCCGGAAATCTCTGTCATGTTGAAACAAGTTCGCATTTCCACGCCGTGGCGCTCACCCATCGCACGGCCATCTTCATTCCATGGCACACACAACGCTTTCCTCAGTGGATGATTTCTATCTGCATCGGACAAGGGAAGCTTCAGCAAGAAAGGAATCATGGCCGCGACGAGGCAGGTAGAAGTAATCTCATGATCGCGCACCGTATCCCAAAATGCTTCTGTTTTGAAATGCGTGTCGATGTAGCAGGAGCCGCCATTAGCCAGCGTCATAATGACGTAGATAGTGCCGCCTGCATGGAACAGTGGCATATTGACCAGAGAACGATCAGTACCGGTTACATAGGAGTGCGCTTCCGGACCCATGGAGTAGCCTTGTATATAAGAGGAAAGCACTGCCTTGGACGGACCTGTCGTACCTGAAGTAAAAATAATGTATTGAGTATCCCAAGGCGCTACTTCTGCCGGCATTCCATCCAGAGGCTTATCTGCTACCAGTGCTTCATGTGGGTGGTAGCGCACATCACTTGATGTAGTATTTCCGTGTGTTACAAGCACATCTGTCACCGCGCCCATCTCAATATCATCCAACCGATGCACTAGATCATCGTGACAAATAAGCAGGCGCGCACCCGACAATTGCACCGCGTGCTGTAGCAGTTGCCCCTTGTACGCGATATTGATTGGCACATACACTGCCCCAAGATAGTTAAGACCGAACCACGTCAACAAAGCTTCACGATTGTTCGGCTGCCAGGACAACACATGGTCACTCTTGCGCACTCCCAACTCGCGCAAACCCGCTGCGGCACATCGGGTCATCTCCAGTGTCTGCTGCCAATTCCAGCTCTCACCATCGTGAAAAATAACGGCCAACTGCTCCGAACGCTCGCGTGCCCAGCGCTCTAATTGATAGCCCAGCACACACTGAGTTACATCCGGGATGCGCGGGTCATACACCATGGGACGTCGCTCCCCCGCAGTGGCCTTTCACGCCGACACCCCGCCGTCAACAGGATAGAGACCCCCATTCAAAAATGCAGCCTCTTCGCTGCACAAATGCGTCACCATGCTGGCAACATCCGCAGGCGTTGCATAGCGACCCAGCGGAATCGTAGCGATTAGCGCATCATGTACTGCCGCCGCATCGTCCGGCTGCATTTTTTGTTCTATCGACGACATCATGCGTCCGGTCATGGGTGAAGGACACACCGCATTAACGCGGATATTGTTCACACCCTGCTGCATAGCCACCGAGCGGGTCAGACCGATCACCGCATGTTTGCTAGCACAGTAACTGGTCAATCCAGGTGCACCAGACATGCCAGCCACCGATGCAGTATTGACGATGGCGCCACCGCCCCTAGCTTGCATCACTGGCACCACATATTTCATACCCAGAATCACACCGCGCACATTCACCGCCATAACCCGGTCAAAATCATCAAGGTCACAGTCACCAATATCACTGGACTCTCCCTCCATGCCGGCATTGTTAAACAGCACATCGACGCCGCCGAACTCGGTACAAGCATGTTCAACGTAGCGTTTTACATCTGCTTCCTGTGTAACATCGGCCCCGACAGCGGAGCAAAGAAAGCCCTGCGACTGTAATTCATTGGTCAGGGTTGAAGCCCTGTCTGCATTAAAATCCACTGCCACTACGTGAGCGCCCTCCCGGGCAAAACGCTGGATAGTTTCTCTTCCTATATCGCCGGCAGCGCCTGTTACGACAACCACCTTTCCTTCAAAACGCTGATATCCAGTCGCCATTGCCTCGGCCTCCGCCCGTTTTTCGAACCATAGATCATTACCCGTTACTGTCCTGTAATTTCAGCCACGTCACATTCGCGCTACCCCAAAACTGTTGGCGCGCAGTTCTCGATGGCGCGACTCCCAACAAGTTTGCAGTGCAAAGCCGAGTACTCGGCGAGTATCGCGCGGGTCGATCATGCCCTGATCCAGCATTCGCCCCGAGGTATAAAATGCATCAGACTGGTCGCTGAAGTACTTCGTCAGTTCCTCGCTCTGCTGTAGTAACGCGTCTTCATCCACCACCTGTCCGCGTCGCTCAGCTCCGCTGCGCGCTACGTGGTCCATCGTTAGAGCCGCTTGCTCTCCGCCCATAACACCCGTGGTGGCATTCGGCCAGGTGAACAAAAAATCGGGATCATAACCCAGTCCGCACATGCCGTAATTTCCAGCGCCAAAACTTGCGCCGATATAGAGCGTGAGTTTCGGTACGCGAATATTGGATACGGCCTGAATCATTTTTGAACCGTGCTTGATCATACCCGCACGCTCGTACTCCCTGCCCACCATATAGCCGGTGGTATTACTGAGAAAAATAACGGGCGTACCCGCCTGATCACACAGCTGCATAAATTGCGTTGCCTTGGCGGCGCCATCTGGATCGATGGGGCCGTTGTTACCGATGATCCCGCAGGGGTTACCGTAAATTGCCGCCTGAGCGCACACTGTGGATGCACCATATCGCGGTTTAAAGTCCTCGAATGCGGAAGCGTCAACAAAGCGTGCAATCAGTTCGCGTACGTCATAGGCCTTGCGATAATCCGTCGGCACCAGACCGGCTATTTCATCGGGGGCATAGCGAGGCTCATCGAACACCTGCGTACCTGGCGATTTACAGCGTTCGTTCCAGTTGAGATGCGTCAGTAGCTCCCGCGTAGTTTGCAATGCCTGAGCGTCGTCTTCGGCAGTGTATTCCACCAGACCAGACACTGTGGCATGCATATCGGTACCCGCCAACTCTTCTTCCTCAGAGATTTCACCGGTGGCGGCACGCACCAAAGCAGCACCACCCAAAGACGCCCTGCCCCGCCCCTTCACACCAATAACATAGTCACTCATACCGGGCATATAGGCGCCGCCCGCTGTGGCCGGCCCATGCAATACCGTGATAGTGGGTATCCCGGCCGCACTCAGTAATGCATGTCGATAAAACATGCCGCCGGCGCGCGCCCACGATTCCACCTTATAGGCAAACAGGTCTGCACCTGCACTTTCTACCAGATGCACAAAGGGCAGTTTATGCCGCAGTGCTACATCCAGACAGGCCTCAACTTTCTCACCGGAGGTTGGAGTGGCCGCACCGGCGCTAATGCCACTGTCGTCCACCAAAACCAGTACACGCAAACCGCTGACAAAGCCGATGCCTGCGAGCACGCTCGCTCCGGGAATTGAGGCCGTACGATCGATGGTATCTACCAAAAAGTTAGCCAGACCATAGAGTTCCAGAAAAGGCATGCCGGGATCCAGCAATCGCTGCAGTCGCTCCCGCGGCGTTAACTGGCCGCGCTCTGCAAAGCGGGGTCGCCGTTTTTCCGATAGTGCTTCCGCCCTGGTTCTCACCTCAGCCAATGTGTCGATCAACCGCAGCATATCTTTCCGGTTGCTCGCGAAACTCGGCGATACTGTATCCAGTTTGGATTTGAAGCGAGTCATTCACCTTGCCTGCTGCTGGATCTCAAGACCATGCCTAAACCTCCAGACGCGCCACCGGGGCACCTTCGTGAATCATATCCGCTTCCTGAACCAGAATTTCCCGGACGATACCTGCCTGGGGCGCAACAATCGGAATTTCCATTTTCATGCTTTCGATTACCAGTACAGTGTCATCTGGGCTCAGTTCTTGTCCCACCTGCGCCTCGATCTTCCAAACAGTGCCGGTGACCTCGGAAACTACGTCGAGCGTTACCATTAGCTTTTGCCGCCATCTTTTGTAACTTTTTTCATTTCATCCAGGTAGGCAAAGATGGGCTTTCCCGTCGCAGCAATACAATTACCGTGGCCCAACTGGTGCATATCGAAGACCGCTTCCAGAGAATTCTGGTAACCCTGTATGTCCTGAGTGCGATTGACCGCACGTTTGGCCATCGCCAACCCAAAGGCAGGCTTTTGCGCGATCGCCTCGGCCATCGCCATCACCTCGGCGTCCAGATCATCCAGCGGTACCACCTTGTTTACCATGCCGAGCTGCTCCGCGGTGGGCGCATCGATAAAACTACTGGTGAACAATATTTCCTTGGCCTTGCGCGCGCCGAATTCCCAAGTATGGGCGTGATACTCGACACCACCAATGCCCATGGCGACAACCGGATCACTGAAGCGCGCGTTATCCGCCGCAATGATCAGATCACAGGGCCAGATCAACATCAAACCGGCCGCGATGCAGGCGCCATGCACAGCCGCAATAGTCGGCTTGGGAACGTTTCGCCATTTTGTGCAATACCCTAGAAAATGCTCAGCCTCGTAAGCATAAAGATCGGCAACTGGTTCTTTGTCCCAGTCGATGCAGGTGACCTGATCCATGGCCTGGTCGGTGATGTCGTGCCCGGCCGAAAAATGTGGCCCGTTGGCTTTGAGCACAATCACCTTTACCTGCTTATCTTCGGCGGCGCGTGTCCAGGTTGCATCTAATTGCTTGAGCAGATCCAAATCTTGCGCGTTGCGTTGCTTGACGCGATTGAGGGTGATAATTCCAATATTGTCGCGAACTTCAAAAAGTACCTTATCTTCACTCGTCATAGTCTTTTCCAATGTCATTGCGTAATTGTTGTTTAAGCACTTTCCCGCTGGGATTGCGGGGTATAACGTCGATCAGGTATACATGTGCAGGAACTTTGAACGCAGCCAGACGCTCACGGCAGTGCGACTGCACCTCTTCGGCGACGGGAGGTTGGTCGCCGTTGGCCACCAGAATTGCCAGGGGTACCTCACCCCATTTACGATGACTAACTCCAATCACCGCCGCCTCGTGAATTTTTGGATGCAAGGTCAAAATATTTTCAATCTCCGCCGGATAGATATTCTCGCCACCGGAAATAATCATGTCATTCACACGCCCGACGATGGTCAGATAGCCGTCACTGTCGAAGCACCCCACATCACCGGTATAGAGCCATCCATCGCGCAGTGTCTGGGCGGTGGCTTCAGCGTTGTTCCAGTAGCCCCGCATCACCTGCGGCCCACGGGCGATAATTTCGCCCGCTTCACCCGCGGGCAACGCAGCGCCATCGCCGTCGATAACCCGCAATTCTGTATTGAACGCCGCCCGACCACAGGCGGCTAGTATCTCGGGGCGTCCCGCCAATGCCCGCCGGTGATCTGAGGCAGACAACATCGCCACAATCGAATTCGCTTCGGTCTGGCCGTAGCCCTGAGTGAAGTCGCAATCAAATATCTCGATAGCTCTTCGCAACATGGGCACACCGATGGGCGAGGCGCCGTAGTAGATCAGGCGCAGGTCCTCGAACTGCATATCGTCGAGGTTGGGCACGCTGTCTACAATCATCTGTAACATTGCGGGCACAAGAGTCACGGCGACAATCGGCCTGCGCTGCAGTGTTTCGACCACCCGTGCAGAATCGTACTCACGGTGAATCACTAAGGTGAGACCCTGCAACACGCCGGTATAGCCGATCATAATCCCCGCTGCGTGGTACATAGGCGCAACCAGTAGAAACTCACCGCCCGCCATAAACGTGTATTCACTGCCCAGGGAAGTCTGATAGACGTTGCTGATAATGTTGCTATGAGAGAGCAATACACCTTTGGGCAAACCGGTGGTTCCGCTGGTATACATTTGCGACATGATGTCATCGGGGTCGATATCCGCTCTCTCAAAGGCTCGCACTTCACTTTCCAGCCATTGCTCAAATGATGGGTATTCAGGGACTTTCCCAAACAGGCATATGGCGGTCACATCGTCACAGGCACCGGCCACCGGACCGATTAGTTCGGCATCAGCGAACAGATACTTTGCCGTAGCATCACGCACAATAAAGGCGCTTTCAGCGGGCGTAAGCCGATAATTAATCCCCACCGGCACCACACCCAACCGGGCGCAAGACAAATACATAAAGAAAAATTCGATTGAGTTTTTTCCCAGCAAGGCAATTCGATCGCCCTTAAGAAGGCCTGCGGCGGCCATTCGGGCAGCAATGTGGTCTACGCGCTCACGCGCCTCGAAAAATGTGAATGTGTGCTGTTCATCGGTGACAAA
The DNA here is from genome assembly GCA_002862985.1 of Haliea sp. Lineage (GTDB taxonomy): Bacteria > Pseudomonadota > Gammaproteobacteria > Pseudomonadales > Halieaceae > Marimicrobium. Next base: position 19,997 of record PKCY01000139.1, on the reverse strand, counting down.
CACGGTCTGTGCATGCACGCGTGCATGATAATCCAGGTAATCGTCGATACGCCCGAACATAGCCTCAGTGTGCCCCATCCAGGTAGTCGTAAATGACTTCTCCCCGGTCGAGGATGATATCGCCTATTGTATAAATCGAACTGACTATCGACTTGATAGGGACTTCTCCCATTGGACTATTGGACGATGAGCGCAAGGTCAGATCTGCTTTTCCTTCACAAATTTCCTTGCGCTGATCATTGCGCACCCTACAAGTATTAATCTGGCGCACGTCATAACCGGTGCCACTCACTGAGGGTATAGACTTCAACAGGAAATGCTCTCGGTCGAACACCGGGATGGGCTCACCCCACTGCTCGAGCTGCATCTGCATATGAATAATATCGACCCCTGCATTGGTTACCTTGGCTTCCACTGCGTTCTCGTCACGACAAAAGGACACTTCTGCCGGGAACTTGGGGAATCCCCACACCTCGCGACCAGAAGTCAGCAACTCCACTTCATCAAGGTATAACACTGGCAGATAAGTTCCGACCCGATCACCCATACGCACTGGCACCATAATGCCAGCCTCACCGTAGGTAATTGCCTTGGGTTCTGCGACGCGTAAACGGCCCACATAAATCACCAGCAGATTGCCTTCGTTTGGCACCATCGGTTCTGGCACCAGCGACCTTAGGTACGCCGGGTCCGTCTCAATTTTTAGAGTGAACATCTCGTTATTGCGGTACTGGTAGGGGGGCATCGCATAGGGCGGCGCATCCACACCAAAGTCGGGCCCACTTATTGCAGTCATCCGTTTCATTGCATCGTCACTCTCTATTTGCATCCTTCATTGGTTGATCTGTCGATCGATATCGTTCCGGTAAGGTGCACCTTTTCTCCGATCACTAGCAGGATGCGCCGCCATCGAGCACCAGCGCGTGGCCGGTCATAAAAGCGGACTGATCACTGCCTAGCCATAACACCGCATCTGCCACCTCCTGCGCAGTACCAAAACGACCAAGCGGGTGCATTTTTAACACCTTGCGCGCCACCGACTTATCCTGCAAAAAACTGCGCTTAGCAATATCAGTCGTAATTACGCCGGGACAAATGGCGTTCACGCGGATACCTTTATCCGCGTATTCACGTGCCGCTGTTTTCGTCATGCCGATAATGGCGTGTTTGCTGGCGGTGTAGGCGCAGCCCATCATCTCGTTCGCGCCCAGTCCTGCAATCGACGACATATTGATAATGACACCGCCCTCGACCATCTGCGGGATTTCATATTTCATGCAGCGCCACACACCCTTCAAATTGGTATCGATCACCGCGTCAAATACTGTTTCATCATAGTCTGCCGTAGGTACAAAGGGAGTGCCCTCTATACCTGCATTGTTAACGGCGATATGCAGGGGCCCGTATGCAGCCACGGCGGCTTCAATGAGAGACTGCACTGCCGCGGTATTGCCAACATCAACAGGCAGGTAGCTGGCCGAACCTCCGCTAGCGCAAATCTCGGCAACTACCGCTTCGGCCTCTTCCTTACGCCGCGCTGCCACCACCACCGAAGCACCAGAGTGCGCCAGCTGTAATGCAATGGCACTACCTATACCGCTACTGGCGCCAACCACGAGCGCGTGTTTACCCTGAAGGTCAGCTGCCATCAGATTTGACTGTCGCCGGAACACACAAGATGCAGTGTTTCATTGGCCAATGCCTCGAGTGATAACTCGCCGTCGAGCTGGAACCAGGTTGTCGTCCAGTGAATTGCACCGGCAAGCAGCCTGCGCATTACAAATACGTCGCCGTCCACCAAACCGACTTCTTTGGCGCCGTTCAACACATCCAGCCACTGTTGCTCATAGCGGCTGCGATAATGGAGGATGTCTCCCTGGGCCTCGACGGACAAAGAACGCCATTCGGATATCAGTAATGACATAACCGCCGTAGTATCGGCCCCGATAGTGAACTGCAGCTCGCTGCGAATACAAGCCAGTAACCTGTGTCGGGGATTCTGAGCCGCCTCGATCGCAGCACGCAACTCTTCTATGAAGTACACCAGGGCCTCGGACATCACTGCTTTGAGAATGTCTTCTTTGGAAGAAAAGTGATGGAAAATACTGCCGGACTGAATACCGACTGCGCTGGCAAGATCGCGCACGGTGGTGCGCTCATAGCCTTTTTGCAAAAATAACTGCGCCGCCTGGTCCAGTAGCCTGCCGCGAGGGCTATCAGGGTCGGTGATTTGCCCCTCTTCTATTAATAATTTCAGGAGTACCATAGGCCTTTGGGATACCAATATTGACTGTCTTGGAACACAATGTCCCCGTGGAATCAATTTATAGAAAATGAAATGAACCAAGCGCTTGCTTGGTTGGCCATGTTACGCCAAAATTCCTAAACTTCAACCAATACCGCTCTGCCTTGGCACAACTACCCAGCAGCGAAAGGAATCCCGTCCATGCTTTTTACTGAACAGCACAACGAACTGCGGCGCAGCTTGCAGAATTTTATCGTCAGCGAGGTAAACCCCCATGTCGAGGAATGGGAAAAGGCTGGCCAGACCCCACTGCACGAACTGATGAAGAAATTGGGCAGTTTGGGGTTTCTCGGGATCGATAAACCGGAGAAGTACGGCGGTCTTGGGCTGGATTACAGCTACGCCATGGTAGCCAATGAAACACTCGGTGAAATTGACAGTGGTGGCGTAACACTGGGTATCGATGTGCAAACCTCCATGGCCACTCCCGCGCTGGCCGAGTTTGGTAGCAACGAATTGTGCGAGCAGTTCCTGCGACCCGCCATAGCCGGAGAAAGCGTCTGCTCAATTGCAGTGAGCGAAGTCTCCGGTGGTTCCGACGTCGCGGCCATTCGCACGCAGGCACGCACAGACGGTGATGACTACATTATCAATGGCGGCAAGATGTGGATTACCAATGCGACCCAGGCTGATTGGATCTGTCTACTGGCGAACACCTCAGATGAGGGTATACACCACAATAAGTCACTGATTGTCGTACCCACAGACCTGCCTGGATTCAGCGTTGGCCCAAAACTAGACAAATTAGGGATGCGCTCCTCCGACACCGCGCAGATATTTCTCGATGATGTTCGCGTCCCGCAGCGCTATCGCATAGGCGAAGAAGGAAAAGGCTTCAGTTATCAGATGCAGCAGTTTCAGGAAGAGCGCCTGTCATGCATCAGCAGCATCCGCCCGCTGGAGATAGCCATCGAACGCACCATCGACTATTGCCGGCAACGCACCGCGTTTGGAAAACCCGTGCTGGATAATCAGGTGGTGTACTTTCGGCTGGCGGAACTACAAACCGAAATTGAAGCCCTTCGCGCGCTCTTCTACCGAGCGGCACAGTGTCACATTGACGGCGAGGACGTCACGCAATTGGCGTCCATGGCAAAGTTGAAAATAGGACGATTGAGCCGCGAGGTGGCTGACGGCTGTCTGCAGTATTGGGGCGGGCAGGGCTATATGTGGGAGAATCCAGTTTCGCGCCTGCTTCGTGATGTCCGACTGATTTCAATTGGCGGAGGCACCGACGAAATTATGCTGAATATAATTGCCAAGGGTATGGGTACCCTGGGACGTAAATAGCCAGTGAGTCGACGGACAATTGAAATTCACACGCGCTACCCAATTTACGAGATAGGTGCGCAATGTCCGTAGACAGATTGATTTCTCTCGCTGCTGGTGTGGTGCAAGAATTCCCACCCGAAAATGTCGTGTATGCCGCAGCACAGGCGGGTTTTAATGCGACTGGCATCTGGTGTGATCCGGACACCTGGAGCAATCAGCGCACACGTCGCGTAGAAAAAGCACTTGCAGAAACTGGACTGTGTGCCCTCGACCTGGAAGTGGTGTGGTTCAAATCCGGTGAAGCATTAAAAACACACGACAAGATGATTGAAGCAGCATTGGAGCTGGGTGCACGCAATGTTCTGTGCGTGTCTTCGGAACTGGATATTGCGCAGACAAAACGTCGTTTTGAGCATCTTTGCAAACGAGCCGAGGCTGGCTCTGTAAGGGTGGTGCTGGAGTTTCTCGCAATTACAGAGATCAGCACACTACAACAGGCACTGAACGTCGTGCAGGATGTGGCCCACCCCGCAGGAGGCATTCTAGTGGACACCCTTCACCTGCAAAGAACCGGTTCCGAACCCGAGGATTTGAACGCCATCGACCCCACTCTAATGCCTTACATACAATTATGCGATGCCAGTGCCGACCTGCTGGACAGCAGCCCCGAAGGCGTGCTCGAGGACGCCTTATACCTGCGTCAACTGCCCGGCGAGGGCGAGCTTCCGCTGCAAGAGACCCTCGCAGCACTCGATCCCATGCTCCCTCTCAGCCTTGAAGTTCGCTCCCGAGCGTTGATACAACAATACACCAACGATCCGGTAGCACGGGCCGCCTGTGTGTACGAAGCAACAAAGACATTTCTGGAGACAGCGCGCGTTCTTGTGTAACTGGCGTGGGTCAGTGGAGCCGCTTATGCTGCGTTAAAAGTAACCGGCAAATTATCCGGCCCGCGAAACGAGAATCCAATGATGCGGGAAGATTTCCCCGCAACGGGCTTAATATCCTGCAAGCGATCCAACAAGGTATTCAACGCCACTTCCGCTTCCAACTTCGCCAGGTGCGAGCCCGCACAGTAGTGTCGGCCATAGCCAAAACCGATGTGTTCATTGTCCTCGCGGTCTATATCAAATACATCAGGATCTTTAAACTGTCGTTCATCGCGGTTGGCGGCCCCAACCTGACAAAGCACTCCCGAGCCCTTGGGAATATCCACTCCTGCTATTTGTGTATCGCTGTTTGCTTCACGCATCAGTGTGCCGATGGGTGATTCCCAACGCATTACCTCGTGGAACAACGCTGTTATAAGCGTTCGGTCACTTCTAACCCTTTCCATCAAAGCATGGTTGTGTAACAGGACATAACAGGCAGTGCCCAGCAGGTGATTTGTGGTTTCTGCACCTGCAAGCACCAGTAGCCGCAAAAATGAGACCACTTCAAAATCCGAGAGCTTTTCACCATCAATTTCCGCCGCAATGAGCATACTGATCATATCGGAGCCAGGTTCGTTGCGTTTTGCCTGAACGATAGGGGTGAGGTAATCCAGCAATTTCTCGGCGGCGCTTATGCCCTTTGCAGGATCAAATGCCACCAAACAAAGATCGATGCCCCAGCGGTGAACCCGATCAAGGTGGTCCGATGGCAAACCTAGCAGAGACACAAAAACTGCCAGCGGATATTTGAAGCAAAAATCGTGATGAAGGTCTGCAGCGCCCTCTTCAATAAAACTGTCTATCGTATCCTCCGCCGTTTTGCGAACGACGTCACGGAAGCTATCGCCCTTCAATGCGCGTGGCGTCATTGACGGGGTGATTAATGTACGGTGTTTCAGATGCTCTCTGCCATCCATTCCCACTAGCGTGGGGCCCATCACAACACCCATGGTGCGCTGGTTAATATCACTGGAGTAATGTTTATCGTCTCTCAACACGCCCTTCACATCGGCATAGCGCGTAATCAAAAACGAACGATTCCCGTCCGGAGAATTTAAGTCAGCTGCAAGGGTGGTTTCATAAACGGGATGATCACGTCTCAACCCTGCGTAAATGGCATGGGTGTTGGAAACTGGCGCCATCGGACCCAGATTGAGTAACGTTTGAATATCGAGGGTATCTTCACAAATCTCTGCGGGTGCGTTTTCCAATGCTGAATTCCTCAGTTTTGAAAATGATGCGGTCAATTGGCTGGGCCCAGTAGTACTTTGTTTCAAGCGTTGGCACCCGACTGATCATAACACGCAGGCAATGTTTCACAAGACTAGTGCCTTGCAATAATTTCATTGGTCTGTGGCCCTTGACGGAGCACCCCGACGCCATCTACCTTCGACTGGATGAAACAAGTGTATTCATCATCGTCCTTTTGCAAGCTCACGTTTACAGGAAGAGCTGCCAGCCGACCTGTTCAAAGCCCGCAGGGTGCCGCATGACGTGGTTGTGGCGCACTTTGCAGGTCTTACTCGCCATCTTTTTATTGTTTTTGCTGTTGGCCGCCGGCGGGCTCCTCTACAGCGTCCATTATATTAAAACGCCACCTGTGGCAGACCCTACAAAGCCACTCACGTCTTGGATACACGCTGAAGAACGCCGTTCGACTGTTGCAGCACCCTGGGAAATCGAGGCGCGGCAGCACCAATATGACCCGCTGGATATAGCACATTTTATTAGCCCCCCCCTGCGCTTTGGACCGTGGACACGCTGGTGGTGGCCAGGCAATCTGGTGACCACTGAGGAATTACAACGCGAGATGCGTCTATTTGCAGAGGTTGGAATCGCGGGCGTTGAAATTCAGCCCTTCGCCATTTCAGTTTCCGAGGCAGACAAAGATTCCACCCGCTGGCAAGAGACTGGTTGGGACTCACCCGAGTTTTATCAGCACCTCGCATCGGTAATGCTGGAGGCGCGCGAGCTCGGTATGGGTGTGGATCTGAACAACGGCTCCGGCTGGCCTACAGGCGGTCCACATGTAGCGCTGGAGGATGGACTCAGGCAGCTGCTGCACAGCGAGCGGATAGTGCGCGGGCCTTCCCAGGTCAAGTTTGAACTGTCCGCACCCGCTATGCCCGTGGCAACCTTTGGCGCTGGTGCGCTCGGGATGCTCGGCGATATACCGATGCAGACGTTTGTCCCCGATGCGCGCGAGTTGGTCGCGGTGGTCGCAGCCCGCATCACCAACAATGAACGCAGCTGGCAACCCTGGAATTTCCTCGACCAAGTGACGTTAGCGCCCGACTCGGTGCGCGTTATCACCCACGCCGTCAGCGAAAATCGATTGGTGTGGGACGTGCCTCCGGGTGAATGGGCTATAACCACATTGTGGCACTTGCCCGGCGGCGAGCTCATTGCCGGCGGCTATGCGCATCCAAAACCAGGCTATGTGGTCGATCACCTCGACGCTCGTAGAATGCGTGCAAACCAGGACTACCTGTTCCGGGAAGCTACGGATCTAAGCCCTTATTTTGGCGACCCGCTGCGCGCGTTCTTCAATGATAGTCTCGAATTCCGCCAGGAACGACATTGGTCTCGAGGCCAGTTGGAGGAATTCGAGAACCGCGTTGGCTACGATCCACGTCCCTGGTTGGTCGCACTGCTTGAACCGGGTAAAGACCAGATGCTATTTCACGCCGCAAATATTCGCACTGCACCGGAGTATGATCTTGGCGATCAGGGCACGCGTTTTCTCGAGGACTGGGACGAAGTCATCTCCGATCTGTTCCGCGAACGCTACTTTCAGACACTCAAAGACTGGGGTTCGCAACGTGGCCTCGCCCATCGGCTGCAAGCTTATGGAGGCCCCAGTGACATTATTCGCGCCGCAGGCGAATCCGACATTCCGGAGACCGAACAACTGTATGCGGGCGGTTCAGAAATGTTTATGAAAGCGGTGTCATCGGGTGCACATATCGCGGACAAACCACTGGTGTCGGCGGAGTCGTTCATTTTCCTCGGCCGTGCGTTTATGACCACGCCGGTCAAAATCAAGGCACTTGCCGATAAGGCTTTTGCCGCGGGCGTTAACCAGCTGGTCTATCACGGCACCGCTTATCGCATCGAGGATCCTGCTGAGCGCGGCTACCCGGCACTGGATGGCTGGTACCCCTGGCAGCTGGGAATGCTATCTACGGATTACAGTGAAAACTGGTCCTACTGGGAACACGCAGGACAGATTAATCGCTACATTGCCCGCTGCCAGTATTTGCTGAGGAAGGGGGAACCTGAAACGGATGTGTTAGTACTCTATCCCGGGCTGGGTTTTCCACAAGGTTACAGCAATCCTGCGGAACCCTTCGATCAGGGCCGCTTCGAAGGCGAGGAGGCACTGGTCACGGACACTGCCGATCCTGCTCCCGAACGTGGCACAAAGCGCATGCGAGCTATATGGCATGAAACCCGAAAGCTGGAGCAGCAGGGACTAAGCTGGGAATGGGTGAACGAGCACGCGCTCAATACCGCTACTTTTGACAATGGCGAACTGCGCGCAGGCAAACTGCGTGCCGGCGGCCTCATGCTGCACGACGTCAATGCCGTGGCACCTGACGTTGCCGAGCATATCGCTACATTGACACAAGCAGGTCTGCCGGTACGCGTGAGCGGCGTTGCACCCCATCGCCAACGCGGTCTCCTCGATAGTGAGCAGGGAGATGCACGCGTCCAGCGAGTCTTCAATGACCTCCCAGCAGAGACACGTTTTCTTCCTGGTGCCACGACGTTTCATCACGCACAGGTAAAATCAGTGCGCCGTCGCTTGGCCGGGGGGGGACTCATCCAATTCTTCAGCAATCCAACAGCGCAGGCAACAACACTGACGCTGCAGTTCAGCACCGAGCACAGTCAGGCCGTGTGGCTGGATGCGTGGCATGCAAAGATAATTCCTGTAACGACAGACAACAACGACGACGCCTCGATTGAACTGCCGGCTTATGGTTCTATTTTCCTCTGGCTGCACCGCACAGAATCGCCGGATTTTACACTGGATAGTTTTGAACCAGTCAGTACGACCCTTCTTGAGGATTGGTCACTGTCGGTTGCCGATGCAGATATACAGAGTGCGGGTGCACTACCCGGTGATTGGTTACTGATTCCTGAACTGCGCAGCAGCGGAAGCCAGGGCAACTACTCTACAACCTTCACCGCTCCGACGGATGTCGAGGCACGACTGCAAAAAGGCCATCACTTCCAGCTCGAGCTAAACCAGCTTTTTGGAGCGGCGACGGTGTTTCTCAACGGCACACGGGTGGGTGCCGCCCTGGTACCCCCTTATACGGTGAATCTCACTGCAGCGCTGAAACCCGGAGACAACCGGCTTGAGGTCAAACTCACACCGCCACGAAAAAATCGTCTGGTACCCGCGATCGAAAATAACGAGCATGGCTGGAATGCCCCAGACATAGTTGGCACCAGCGCCAGGGTCTCGGCCGGGGTGATGGGGCCCGCACGCATCATAGAAAGCGCACCACGAGGTCACTGACGCTCAAAATAGGGACCCTTGTCAGTACGCTTTCATTTAGACTATGCTTCACCGGATAGTTGCTCGGATTAAATCGAAATTCGGCTTAGCTATTTGCTCTGCCGTGGCACTTTTCACCACAATACACTTGGCTGCACACTGGACTTACCCCTATGCAGGAATTTTGGACTGAATACCTTGAACTCATCGTTGGCTCAGCGTCCATTCTGTTAGTTGCCTACCTGTCTCTTCTGGTGATCTGGCCTCTTTTCCTGTTGTTGGAAAAATTCACCCCCGTGCAGCCCAACACGCCACGCTCCAATTACACGCTGAACTGGAAAATCACCCTGAGCAATCTGCTACTGGCACCAACATTTGTAGCTTTTGTGGCTATCACTACGGTCTATCTGGTGAGCGTGACCGGCTTACCAAGCTTGAATGTGTCGACTGCGGAAATTTCCGTGGGAATTCCCGTTATAGATTTAATATTGCAAGGCGGTATGATTTTCTTGACCGCGTGTTTTTTAGGCGACTTTTCATACTATTGGTGGCACCGGGCACAACATAAAGTTCCGTTCCTTTGGGAATTACACAAACTGCATCACAGTGATGAGAACCTCAACACCACCACCATCTACCGCTCTCACTTTCTGGAACCGTCAGGGCAGGCTCTGGTGAAGGGTTTAACCATCGGGTTCATATTCGACACCACGGCGGTGCCAGAAACCATTCTCGCTATTGTGGCCGGGGGTCTATTGCCAGTAGTGTGGGACTACTTCATCCACGCCAATGTGCGAATCGATGCCCTGAATCGTCTGATGCCATTTTTCTCCGCCCCACAATACCACTGGATACACCACTCCAAACTACCCCAACACAAGGACAAGAATTTTGCCATCTGGTTACCGATGTACGATATAGCCTTTGGCAGTTACTACCGGCCAGGGATCGACGAGTACCCACCTACGGGTTTATCCACCGGCGAGAAAATTGAATCTGTGTGGGAAGCCCAGGTCGGCCCCTTTATAGCCTGGAAGCAGATGTTGGCGAACCGAAACACACGTAGGCTAAGTGAGCATCACAACTGAAGTGCACGCGGGCAAGCATTTACTGATTTGCCAGGGCCACTAAGTCGCCCACGGGCGCGAACCGATAGCCTTGAGCTTTCAATTCCTCGATAATTATTCCCGTTGCCACCACAGTCGCATCCCTGCTGTCCTGGGTTTCCGGATCGTCGACATCGCCATGTCCGTCGTGAAGTAAAATAATGCTGCCAGGTTCTATGTTTTCCAACACGCTAATGGCGATTTGCTGAGGGTCTGTAACCTCCCAATCGGCGCCATTGGCACTCACCAATATTGAGCGCATCCCCAGCCCCTGCAAAGCCAACTTCAGCCCCGGCCCTTGAGCGCCATAGGGTGGACGAAAGAGCACAGGCTCATACCCCAGTATATTTTCTATCACGGTATTGGTGCGCGCGACCTCCTCGCGCATATCGGTCTTGCTGAGTGAAATCATTGGCCGGTGAAAATAACTGTGATTGCCGATTTCATGCCCCGCACTTGCAACCGCACGCACGGATTCGGGAAATGCTTCGACATTGCGCCCTTTCAGAAAGAAAGTCGCCATCACCTCATGCTGAGCCAACATGTCCAGTAGCGCCTGAGTATGGGGAGGATTGGGCCCATCATCGAAGGTTAACGCCACCACTTTTTCGGTGATAGGAACCGTGATGATAACGTCCTTGTAAGACCAGTAAATCACCACACAGAGGACCCCTAGTGCGATGCCCAGCGTCGCCAATATTTTCCGAAGCATGTTGGTCTTTCCCCTATTCGAGAACACTCCTGTCAATATAACAAGCCTTTTTCATCTGTAACAGAAGCCGTATGCTATGATTCGCACAACGTAGCCAATACCTGGCCCAAAAAGGCCAACACTGGCCTGATATCCCCAGGCCACAGGGAGGATAATCATGACGCGTAGAGAACGCCTTCAGCACGCTGCCTGCAGAATGGACGCCCAGAGCATCTCCAAAGCCGTGGCCTCGGCCAAGCGGGGTGAATCGGAGGGGCGCTTGCAACTAACTGCCGCAATGACCTGGATTGCCTACGCCTGCCCGGATGCGACGACTGCTGTGTGTGACAATATTACTTCGGCCTGGCTGGGGTCTGGCCCGACGTCAGAAGTCCCAACCGGGCTGCCCGAAGCGCCACTTGAAGATAGTTTTTGGCAGGCATTCTGGGCTGTCATTGACGGCAACGATGAAGGCTACGATGCGCTGAGCATTACCGTGGCGGTGGCTTCGCTGGGGGCTGCGCTGCATCCGTTGATGGCCGAGCTGGCGGACGACAACGCACAGCACCACTGGGGTACCGCTGAAGCCATCAAGAAGCCTATCCCAGGTCACACAGACATCGAAGCGCTGTCAGAATGTCCGCAGGACAGCCTGGGAAAGTCGCTGCACCAGATGATTGTCGCAAACGGCTATGATCCGGAAGTACTCGATCGGGAAGCCATTGCACTGAGCCAACTGCCCCACTCCCTGCACTATCTCAACGCTCGCATATTACAAATGCATGATGTCTGGCATCTAGTCGCGGGCTATGAAACAACATCATCCAATGAAATAGCAATTTCCGCTTTTCAACTCGCCCAGTTCAATCACAACTACTCGTCAATGTTTCTTGCCGCAGTCATGGCCATTAGCACGTTCAAGGAGCCCAGAGGCTTTACCATTTTAATGCAAATAGTCACTGAAGCCTGGCGGCATGGACGAGAAACACCGGTGATGATGGATATTGAATGGGAAAAGGAATGGAACAACTCGCTGGAGACTATTCGCGCTACACATCACATTCCCACTTACAAGAGCATCTTCCCTGCTGATCTTTTGGAGGCGATTGAAAGCGCTTCCCTTTGGAAAAAGCTGCAACTGGGCTACCAGCTCACTCGGTACAACTTGCGCTTGCGAAGCAATAGCCGCCTGCCCGCATAGCAGTGGTCTATGCACACTCTGCCGGGCGCGCACATTTTTTCCCGGCGATCCCGTTGACAAAAGCTGGCGCAGGTTCTATTCCTGATTCACGCACTGCAATTTTATAACTCTGTTTCAAAAAATGACCATTAATAAAAAAATCCAAACGATCATTCACAGTGCCATCTTTGCGAGCCTGGTGCCCGTCCCTGCACTCGCACAGGCGCCCACCACGGGTGATCGCCCTATTCTGGAAGAACTCATTGTCACCGCCCGCAAGCGCGAGCAGAACCTACAGGATGTGGCTGTGGGTGTCTCCCTGCTATCGGGCAAGGCGATGCGTGAAGCTCAAATCAAAAACGCATCTGAATTGGCCACGTTGCTACCGACATTAAATGTGCAAGCAAGCTCCGGGCCATCAACCTCATCATTCAATATTCGAGGGATTGGGACACAGGCGTTTAGCCCCGGCGTGGATCCAAGTGTATCTACCATGCTTGATGGTGTTGTCATGGGACGGTCCGGTATGGCTTTTCTTGACCTAGTGGATGTTGAACGTGTTGAAGTCCTGCGTGGACCTCAAGGAACGTTGTATGGGAAAAATGCTTCCGGCGGCGTTGTGCACATCATCACCAAAGATCCGACGCCAGAATTGAGCGGCACGGTGGCCGCCACCGCGATTGAGGACGACGAGTACCGCGTTGATGGCAGTATCGCCGGGCCACTTACAGATAACCTAGGCTACCGCCTGACTGGCTCCAAGATTGATGACTCCGGTTATTCAAGGAATTTTTACACTGGGGATAAAATCAACGATACAGACAGTTACAACGTACGCGGAAAACTACTCTGGGAAGTGAACGAAGATCTGGAATTTTTACTGTCTAGTGATTACAGCAAGAGTGATTGCGATTGCACCGTACTGAGTGTGCGTAGCATTCTGCCGGGCCCAGACCAGCAACGGCTGCTGGAAGAACAACTGCCAGTGGTGCCTTCGAAGCACAACCAGGACGTTAACGAAGATCAACCGACCTTCACTCATTTGCGCAGTGGAGGCTATTCTCTAACTGCACACTGGAGTATCGAGAACTATACCCTCACTTCCATTTCCGCCTATCGCGATTGGGAAAGCGAAAGCATTGTAGATTTGGATCGCGGCCCCAACAACCCGCTCGCACTCAGCTTTCCATCGCCCCCAAAGACAGAGCAGAATCAATTCTCGCAGGAGCTGCGTATCACATCGCCACCGCAAGACTGGGGCTCCTATGTCTTGGGGGCTTTTTACTTCGAGCAAGATGTCAATAACAGCAACACCACTACAACAGCTCTACTTGAACCGGTCGTGCCGGCAACGACCCGACAATCAAAAACTGATGTCACTGGAAAGAACGCAGCCGTATTTGGTGAGGTGAATTTTAACCTCTGGCAAAACTGGCAACTCATTCTGGGCGGCCGCTACACCTATGACGAATTGGAATACCACACATCAGCAGACAAAACCGACGGTCTTATTTTTCCCGCCCCCGGAGATTTCAGTGACTCCCTGGACGACAGTGACTTTTCACCGAAGGTGTCCCTACAGTGGGATTTTAGCGACACCGCCATGGTGTATGGCAGTTATACCAGTGGCTACAAAGGTCCAGCCTTTGATACCACCCTTCTAACAGGCGGATCATTCGTAAAACCCGAAACCAGTAATGCCTTCGAGACTGGCTATAAATCGCGTTGGTTCGATAATACATTGTTTCTCAATGTCGCGATTTTTTACGCCGAATACCAGGACTATCAGGCACAGTCTGCGTTCGATGAAAATCCTCAAGATATGATTCCTGGCGGTCTGATCCTCATTAACTCGGGTGAAGTATCAACTCAGGGCGTAGAAATAGAATTTTTGTCCCAGCCCCTAGATAACTGGACGATTTCCGGCGGTGTTACCTACGTAGATGCCACTATAGAAGACTACCCGGAGGGCAACTGCAGTGGTGGGCAATTAGCACGTGGTGAATGTCCGTTGGGCTTTCAGGATCTCTCCGGTGGGCAATTACCCTACACGCCGAAATGGAAGTTGAATCTGGCGACAGACTATACGATTCAACTCAATGCAATGCCCTTCAATATTATTGTTGGTGGCAATCTCCGGACGCAGGATGATGTTCTCTATGAGCTATCCCAAGATAAATATACTGTACAGGACGCTTATACCGTCGTTGATCTGCGCGCCATACTGGCGGGGAAGCGTGAGGGCTATCGTGTTACTGCGTTTGTGAAAAATGTGTTTGATAAAAACTACGCCTCACTTATCTTTGCGAATTCAGCAGTGTTGCAGCCAAACACCTATATACAATTAGTTCCAAAATACGCCAACCGGACGGCGGGGATCGAAGTCCGCTACGACTTCTAGGTCATGCCTATTAGACTTTTATCCGCTTGCTGCACGTAAGCGGTAACGAACCGCACAGCGCAACGGAATCATGACGGTTACACCCAGCCAATATGCACGCGACCTTCTGAGCGAACTGGGACTTAAGGAATCCCCGGGCACTCCCGAAGATTCTCGAAATGAGAATTCCCTGTGGGCCGCATCAGGCGCCCAACTTCTAACGGGGGAGCGCGAAGGCCCTCCACTAGGGGCGCCCGCCCCACTTGCCACCTGCGCACAAGGCGCATGGCTGGCTCTTTGTCAGTTGTCTAAGGGGAGTATTGCCCACGATTTTCCCGCCCATAAACTACTGGGCGAGCGCGCCGCACTGCTCAACCTGCAACGTCAGGGAAAAATATCCGCGGGGGGGGCATGCCGATTACTCAACTGCTTGGACGGCCAACTCGCCCTGAGTCTGACTCGCGAAGCCGACTGGCGATTGCTTCCGGCCTGGCTTGAAATGGACGCAGATTCCTGGGACACGATCGCCCCTGCACTACTAGAGCGATCCTGCAAAGACCTCATAACCCGGGCGCACTTGCTGGGTCTCGCAGCAGCTCCCTCATGCCCACCTACAGACTTGCGTGAATGGTTTAACACAATACGACTAGCGCCCGAGAAATCGCCAAGACACAATCAACCTCTGGTCATCGATCTATCATCACTGTGGGCTGGACCACTTTGCACCCAAATACTTGGACAATTGGGCGCACGCGTCATTAAGGTGGAAAGTACAACGCGACCCGATGGCGCTCGCCATGGAGCACCTCCATTTTTCGATTTGTTGAATACTAACAAGCAAAGTGTAGCTCTGGACCTTGCGACCACCCACGGCCAGTGGCGGCTGGGCGAACTGCTGCGGCATGCCGATATCATTGTTGAATCATCGCGCCCACGAGCGCTGGAACAAATGGGAATCCGGGCACACGACATCGTAAGAGAGCGCGATGGTTGCGTGTGGCTCTCTATTACCGGATATGGACGCACTGCACCTGCGCGGGAGTGGATTGCCTACGGCGATGACGCGGGCGTTGCCGCCGGCTTGAGCTGGCTATTGAGAGAAGCCACCGGCAGCGATGCTTTCTGCGGTGATGCAATTGCCGACCCCCTGACCGGAATCCACGCTGCCTTGCTCACCTGGGCGGCATGGTCTCGCGGTGGGGGTGTACTGCTTGATGTTTCCTTATATGGTGTCATTGCTCACTGTATCGCAGCGGGCTGCCCGGATGAGCACCAGGGAAGTGCTGCCTCATCCATCGTTACGCCTAGCTCACCGCACGCGCGGAGCGCATCATCTCCGGCGCCGGCCCTGGGTAGTGGCACCACTGCGGTGCTTGAACAACTGGGCATAGGCCTGTAATGCGCCTGTCCACCATCTGACGCGGTGGAAAAATTCGACGATATTCTTTTTTTTTCAGGCACCTGACTTGCAATCTGCCGATCTGAGGGTATAGGATCAAGTTGTCGGCCCTATCAGCCTTGGCGGACTTTTCTACCAATGCCAGTTAAGCAAGATTATTTCTGAATTATAGAGATCAAAAAGCTATAAATAGACTTGAAAAGATACTTAGTGAATGTAAAAACGAGATTTACCTCTTATGCGATTTGCGACTAAGACAATATTTCAACGACACTTCTTATCAAGTCTTCTCATCAGTCTTCCCTGCCTGACCGCAACTGCCGTAAACGCCCAATCCTCACCACCAGAAAACAGTTCGAGGGAGCTGGTGCTGGAAGAAGTTATCGTCACGGCGAGAAAACGCGCAGAGGTGCTACAGGACACCCCGATCGCCATCTCCGCATTTTCAGCTGAAGCACTGAAGATCGCGGGCATTGCGAATACGCGTGACCTCGAACAGTCCGTACCCGGACTCAATTTTAGTGAAATGGGCAACAAGTCGCCTTCGATCTTTATCCGCGGTGTTGGCCAAAAGGAATCGACAGCTGCGTTGGACCCCGGCGTAGGGGTCTACATTAATTCAATCTATATACCCCGCACGGACAGCCAGCTGCTAGACATGATGGATACCGAATCCATCCAGGTACTCAGGGGTCCGCAAGGTACCCTGTTTGGTAAAAACAACACCGGCGGCGCACTCCTGGTTGCTACAAAACTACCCAGTACCGATGAGCTTGAGGGCGAAGTATCGACTCGACTGGGCAATCACGGGCGCCAGGATCTAAAAGTCAGCGGCAATATCCCCCTCAATAATGACACGCTGGCAATGCGATTGGGCTTCAATCGCACCAAAATGGACGGTTACCTGAAAAGCACCTTCAACGGCGACAAGTACGGTGATGAGGATCGACTCGGCGCAACTGCTCGTGTGCTCTGGCAACCCACGGACACGCTCAGCGCAGACATTTTCTATTATTGGTCAAAGGTTAGCGAAAACGGCGCGGGACTATCCTGCTTTTACCAGAACCCGGACGGAGTGTTTAACACATTCACATGGCCTGGGTTTACGGCGCCGAACTCTTATGAATCACGCTGTCGCGTCAGTGAGTCAGAGTCTAAAGATAACAAGCTTACCATCAATGGTCCCACCAAATTTAAAATGACCAGCCAGATTCTCGGGCTAACCTTAAACTGGGAATTCGACAATTTTGAAATCAGGAGTATTACCGCCTGGAGCAGGCAGGATGATATTGGCATTGTCGATGACAGTGATGGGACCGATATCACCGGTGTTGAAACATCGGGACTGGCAGTTCGCGGAGGGTTGGAACGGTCACTAAACGCCGGTTTCGGCAATTTTGAACTCCCCGATGACGAAAAACGCAACCAGTACAGCGAAGAACTGCAACTGACAGGAACAGCATTTGATGAACGACTGTCCTATACCACCGGCATATTTGTCTCTCACGAGAAGATAACAGACAACCTATCGGGCAATCTTGTAGGCTTTAACGGCTTCTCCTACAAAGCCGATGCGGCGACCCTCATACCCAAAATAATCGGTACAAACAGCGGCCTTACCAACGATAGCTATGCGATTTTTGCCCAGGGAACCTACGAAGTCACCGACTGGTATCAACTGACACTGGGCACTCGATACACCACCGAAAAACGCAAACGCGAGGCCACATTGTATGAATCCGACTGCGAAGCAATACTGGATTCCAATATCGTGCCCGGCGCCGGCAACCTCTGCATTTTCGACGTACTGTCGCTGGCAGACCCCACCGGGTTTTATGCCAACCCGCCGTCCTTTATGCCCGTCAGACTAGTCGAGGAATATGTCACATTGGAGGGCAAGGTGATAACAGCCGAGAATGGCAAGGTAAAGGAAGACAAAGAGTGGTCGAAATGGACACCGACTATTACCAGTGCGTTCACGATACCCGACGCGTATCTCCAGAACACTATATTTGACAGTACTTTAATCTACTTGACCTACAGCAAAGGCTTCAAATCCGGCGGCTTCGAGATGAAGGGCTTGGAAATTTCCGAGTTTGAACCTGAGGAAGTGACCAACTACGAGTTGGGCCTAAAGTTTGACGCGTTTGATCAGCGCGTACGTTTCAATACTGCATTTTACTATATGGATTATGATGATATTCAAATTCGCATCACCGAACAGGGTCGCTCCTTCGCCGACATACTGCTTTTTATCGACAATGCCGGCGCAGCCACCATCACCGGTTTTGAGACCGAGCTGACTGTAGTGCCGCTACCCAATGTTGTGCTGAACGCTACGACCAGCTATACCGACGCCCGCTACGATGAGTTCATCGCATCTGACGTGGATACCTCTGCCGTTCCCCCAGTACAATCGACAGTGGATCGCTCAGACGAGAACTTTGCTGCGATACCAAAACTGACCTATTCACTCTCCGCGATGGTCATTATCCCTACTGCAATCGGCGAGTTTGCACCGCGTCTTTCCATGTACTACCGAGACTCTCTGTATACCGGCCTGGACGCCACCGCTTGGGACAAACAGTTCCGCGATCTAGCCACAATCGACAGCGTTACCTTGTGGAATTTCCGGGTCGGCTTTACACCCGTGAACAAAGAAAATATTCAACTGTGGTTTTACGTCGATAACCTGACCGATGAGAATTATTTTCAGGGAGGGTTTTCGAACACCGAGTCTCTGGGCGCTGGATCCTATGTTCTCGGTGCCCCACGAAGTTATGGACTAGAAGCTTCTATATCATTCTGACGAACCGTTTGTTAAAGCGCATGCATCGCACCACCGCTTCGGGTCAATAGTTTTCAGAACGAGCAGATGAAAGCCAGAAACAATATGTGGACTGCCGACTAGCTGGGAACCAGAGTTCTCGCATTGATCATCTCTTCGCTCAGCTGAGACGCAACATTTCGAATCTCGACCCAACCGGCAAGTGCGGCAGCAAAACCGCGAGCCGAACTTCTGAATTCTGCAAGGATATCATCCTCAGTCGCGTCGTCAGGGACTCCTTTGACACCGAGTACGCTGTGCTCCACAGAAATAGCCTGTTGCAATTCCTCAATACCGCGACGCAAATAGGCCTGCCATTCCTCCGATTGAAACTTCCCAGTGCGTGCCGCCTGATTTTGTAGCGAATAAAGTTGATCAGCGTGAACCTTCGCTAGCTCAGAACGAAAATCCAAGCTCAAGTGCGCGTCTGAGCGGGCTGCCATCCGCAAAGCCTCCTGAGCAATGGCATTAAGGTTATATTCAGGGCCGGATGAATCCGCATAGTCAATTCGAGCTGTCAGCAGACGGGCAAATAATGCAAGGTCGCCATTGACCGCGATCGGATCCTTAAGGGTGCCGGCTCGCGCGTCAATCGGTAAGTGTGGAACACAAAAAGGATAGTCAAGCGCAACACCAGCGGGGTGCATGACGGTCACCATGGCGCCAAATAATGCATCTTCTCCTCGATACACGGGAAAATAGGGCGGCAGTAATTGGCTGTTATCAAGGCCAGTCAACTGGGACATAAAAGGCATTTTATAGAAACCTGGTCTGGAGCTCCCCGACCAGTGGTGCCTATTTTCAACAGCTGCCGTAATACCGTGCGGTGCCGACAGCAATCGCGCAATGGTGTCTTCTCCCTGAGATATGACCCAATGCACGCCCGCGGTTCCTGCGTCGCCCAGCGCGCCGGATTGCGTCACTAGAATAGGGGAATCTGCTTGCAGCACATTTGCCAGAGCAGCATTGACTTGATGTAACTGTGTCTCACGCAACGGCCCGCTATTGGTCTTGTCCAGCGCGAAACCCAGGGTGCTCCCCAATAAACTAGCGTGTCCGCTCAAGGGGTCGTAATCAGCTAATTGGACTCCCTGGAATAGTTCTTGCTCGCTCGCATAGAATGACGCCTGGCGCATACCGCCGCTACCGAGACCCACCCCGGCCTCCCGTATCGGTGGCAGATAAGCCTCGCACAATATATCGTCATCCATTACCAGCGCGCGATAACCCACTGACAGAAGCAGACACAGCGTGCGAGTACGTCCATAGGTTTTCTTGCTGGTAAATATTGATGGATCAAGCAAAAAACGGATACCGTCTGAATGCGCGGGCAATTGATCAGTGAGTTGTGCGATCAGTGATTGCTGGGCATCTGTGCCGACATAAAACATATCC
>PKCY01000202.1 GCA_002862985.1 Haliea sp. | reverse complement strand
AGCAAGACGACATCGGGCAGCCTGTGAGCAGCGTTCAGCAGGTCAATAGCCACTAGGCCATTCTCTGCCGTTACTGTTTCTGCACCCACAATATCCAACTGGCTGGTGGCGACCATTCGCTGGGTACGCGAGTCATCCACCACCAGCGCCAGCATCCTTGTGTCTTTGGGTTTACTCACCGCCACCGGTGCAATTCCGTCAGCCCCCGCACTCCCTACCAGAAGATTTAAGTCCAGCGCTATGATCGCCTCTCCATCGGTGGTGGTTGCCGCGCCAGCCACACCCGGCACTGTGGAGAACTGGGAGCCCAGCGACCGCACCACCAGTTCCAACGCTTCCTCGAGATTATCAATGGCGATTGCCATGTAGCGCTCGGCAGTACCGGCGACAATGACCGGTACAAATTTCCCCCACATACCACGATCGGGCACGCCGACCCCCTGACACAGCGTTCCCAGATAAGCCGGCTCGCACGCCATGCCTGCGATAGGCAGCGAGGTACCAGCTTCCACGGCGGCAAAAAATTCCTCCACCGGAATTTGCTCAACTGCGGCCACACCATTGAGTGGAATCGCATATGATTCGCCCGCTGCGTCAACCAGTAATGCGCCGTTTACAGAAACATTACTAGGAATGCGTACATCGAAGGACGTCCCCAGACCAAGCGCAGATTGAATCTGGATATCACCACCGATCTGTTGCAGTTCCGTCAGAACAATATCCATCCCAACTCCTCGACCCGAGACTTCACTCACCTCATCGGCAGTTGAAAACCCCTTGTGGAATATCAGCCGCATAGCCTCCTCATCAGTCAGCTCATCGACATCCACTTCCAGACCCTTTTCATATGCCGACTCACGAATCGCGTCGGGATCAATGCCCTTACCATCATCGGACAGCCGGATCAGGTAATCGCCGCCAGACTTTCGAACGTCGATAGTAATACGACCCCCCGTGGGCTTCCCCATCGCCACGCGATCGTCCGGAGACTCGATGCCGTGATCCAGGGCATTTCGCACCATGTGCTCCAAAATAACCTGCAAGCTTGCATAATGATCGCGATCCAGAGCACCTGTTTCATTCAGCACCTTAAAAGACACAACCTTGCCAAGGTCCGTACCAACTGTACGAACAATACGGCGCAAACCCGGCATCAGGCGCGAGACCGGTACGACCCTGGCACCTTGTATCGACGAAGAAATAGTTGAAATTACCGTGCTCTGTTGCTTAAGAAGCGCTTCAATCTGACCATTCTGCCTGCTCACCACATCCACCAGATCGGCGAGATCCTCCACCCCCTCGCGCAGTATGCTGGCGGCCTCTTGCAACTCGGAGTACTGGTCCATCTCCAGTGCATCCATCTCGGCAGTTAAGTTAAGGCCCTGTGCATTAACATTTAGCAAAGCTCGATCCGCAATCTTTCGGATATGGGTTCTCACTGAGGTCAGTCGGCCCTGCAATTCGGCAGAGGATCGCTTACTACGACTAGTATTTTGCGATGCACGTACACCAAGCTGTTGCGCCTGGCTCGTCAGATTTAACAGGAGATCCAGTTTCTCTGAGGTAATACGCACAGATTGCTGCGCGGCGAGTACTTTGGCACCTTCATCTGCTAGCTGCTGATCGCGCTTTTTCTCCAGCGCAGAGATGTGTGTTGATTTCTTTTCGCCGTGTTGTGTAACTTTGGCGCCTTCTATCTGTTGCGCGCTCTCGGCGCCCTTCTTCTCAGATTTATCGGCTTTGGCCACAACAGAATTTCCCTGATCAGTCTGCTGTGCCACGATCAAGTTTTCCGCCTGCACCGGCAATTCGCTTGCTATGTCTACACGCTTATCCGCAATGCTCTCGACGCCACGCACTACCGCGTCCAACCAGGTGTTGACAATGAGGAAGTATGGTTGCGCATCCCCATCACTAGGTCTGGGCATTTTTTCCAACAGGGTCTCAAAATTGTGTACCAGAGTCCCCATGCGCTGCAGACCGACACCCTTCGCAATCCCCTTGATAGTGTGCAAAGTCCGCGATACGTTGGCAAACAGGTCCTCCGAGGTGATCTCTTTTTCCCACTCACATACTTCGCTCTCAAGTTTCTCAACTTCAGAGGAGCCCTCCTCAATAAACGCATCCAGGAAGTCCGAAAATATTTCTGTGTTACTCTGGCTGGTATAACTAAACTCAATATCGGCCGGTATACAACTGCCGTAGTTCCTACCGCCGAACACTGCCACTTCACTTTGCGTTTCGGCATCGATGTCTGACACAGGCTCTACAGCCGCTTCATATTCTCCCACTTGCTCCTGTTCCTGTCTTTGTGTTTGCTGCACCTGTTTAAGTATGTTCTCTAACGGAAGTGCTGGCTCCTCAACTACGGACGGAGATAGCTCAGCAATCGCGCCTTCCACCACACCGTTAGTTTGCGCCTTATCTGCGCTTTCGACATTATCATTCTGAGCTGCAGCCAAACCTGCAACATCCAAATCATCGCCAACTTTTTCACCGGTGGATAGGCTGGAGAACGCAGCTTCTATGTCGGGGAGAGCTGTGTCGATTCCTTCAAGTAATTCACCTGTAAAGTCATCACCAAAATCTTCACCAAATATGTCCTCGCCAAAGCCGTCGGCAAATGCAGCTTCCACATGGTTATATGCTTTTGCGTCTTTGCTATCAGGCGTTCGAGACTCGATGAGCCCGGCCATCTCATATTCGACATTTTCGAAATCATCAACATCCCCCTTAAAGGCAAAAAAATCGGATGTGAACAAATCATTCCAGTTATCATTAGTGGCACTGCTAAGAAGCCTGACATAAATAGCATCACGATCAATCTGGCCGAGCGACTGTAAAGGCTGAGGTAACTCGCAACAGATCGCCAAAATCGGCTCATAGCCCTCCGCGTAGCAACGCTTGATCGCCCCCTCACCTGAGCCGTGGGTCACATCTACAATGACAGCATCGGCGTCTAACCCCAACTCCTGCGCCCGCGCTCGCACAGCCCTTGATAACTCTTCCATAACAGGTGTGATAACTACTGAGATAGCCGAGACAGAACTTTGTGCTTCCTCCTCCATCGCACGAAAATCTTCGTGATAGTCGATTAACACTCCCGCAGTCGGGTCAACTGAAACAACCCCCTCGGTTAGCTGCACCGTGAGCTCTTCCGGATCGGACTCGCTGTCCTGGAGGTTCTTTCCACCCAGCAGAAATTTGTCGAATTCTTCATCATCAACCGACTGCGGCATATGTGCCACATAATCAGACACGCTGGCATTCTCAGGCTCTTCCGCCACACCGCTTTCATTGGCGACCGCACCCGGGCTCGGATTACCTATTTGCGTGGGTACTGGAGCTTCCGCCAAATTGATAGCCGCCGCTGGAATGCCATGGATCTCATTGGGAGCAGACTCTGAACCGTTCAGGCTGTGCTTAAGCTTAGATTCATCTGCTTCACAGATTACCGGCGCAGAATCCATGATCGGACCTGCTCTCTCTATTCGCGGTTCAGAACGTGACTTGGCGCGCTTGATAGACACGGCCTTTTCGCCGATATCATCGTCGCCCGAAAGACCCAAAATATCCGTCCCTTCGTCCACCTCTGAAGTAACAAAAACACTTTCGCTTTCACGTCCGCGAGAGTAGTCAATTGCCATGACCTCATTTCTTTTCACCTCGGCAGATTCCACCGCTTCAGGTTCGCTCTGGATATAGATACCATTGCGTAGGCTATCCGAGGAAATAACGATTACCTCATCCACATAACTCGCTAAGTCATCACTCGCGTCGTTCCCGCGAATCAGCGGTCTTCCAGCCACTTGTTCCTCGTAAGCCGTCAGGCCTTCATCGTGGTACTCGTCTCCGGCCACCGTAAACAGATTTTCCACGGGCTCTGAGAGGTCCATTTCCAACAGCCACTGCAGGCTCTTTTCCTGGTTATCCTCCTCCGCATCACCGGTGCCATCACATTTCACCTTTCCCAGATCATCATCTGTACGCACAATTGTTCTCCTCTATTTCGTATCGTACTCAGCGGTACCAGTTCAATGTGTCAGAATTTTTGTAGCAGCTGCATTTTCGAAAACATTGCTACCTGTGCTACCCTCTTTGGAGAATGATTCAATCTGTTCTTCGACATCGTCGAGGGACATACCAAAACAGGCGTTGGTTAGCTGACGTATGCGTCCCACATCCGGATCACTGTTTTGGCCGTAGGAACGGACTAACTCAGGCAATGCCCCGACGACTTCGTTCACCAACCGCTGTATATCCTCGTCCGCTCGCAAATCGCCATCAAGCACCCGATCCAGCATGTCTTGTGCAGCCCACCCCAGCTCGCCCAAGATATTGGCACCCACAGCCCGGCCATTACCCTTGAACGTATGAAAGTGCCGACGAATATCGCGCAGTACTTCGTTATTCTGAGGCTCATCAAGCCAGCTCATAGTCAGTTCACTGAGCTCAGCAACCATCTCCTCCGATTCTTCGATAAACACATCACAAAATTCTACCGACATTTCCATATCCTGAACCAACGTGCTCTCCAGTACTTCCAGCCCATCTGCGTTGGTTGGCACCAGGGCAATCACTCTTCCCGGAGATAGGTTCCCCATGTATTTTTCCAACTCAGAAGCTCGCTGCTCAGCCAAAGCCAAAATAGAAGATGTGTCGTCCAACGGATCCAGAATCGAGCGCTGTAAGTGCATTTCGATCTGCGCAAAGGCATCTGCAAAGCAACGAAAAGCGTCATCCTCACAGACACTACCGGCAGTACTGGCGGCACTTAGCCACTTGTGACATTTCTCCATCACAGCCCCTTCACGCACAAGGTCAGCAAATTGCAGAGCGCCTGCAATATCATCCAGCAATTGCAAAGACTCGCTGATGGCCCTGCGTTCCGGCATCGACTCCAGCTGATCCAGATAATCCGTCGACAGGCGGTACAGCAAATCAAGATCAGGGTCACCATTGTCGGCGTCTCGGATAGCCTGCCGCAGTTCCTCGTAGCCTGTATCAGTCTTATTTAAGTGCCGCTGCAACGCTTCGGTCAACCGCAGAACGCTTCCGTTATCAAACGGCTTTTTATCCAGAGCACTCTTGAGGGCTTTGCGCCGCAATATTTGATGTAGATAGTTCTCTACCAAGCCCATCTGATTAAAAGTCGCCGCAGCAACGCTCTCGCGCAGCTCGAAGAACTTGCCAGCGTAAGAACTACTCAAACCGTACTCAAGCTTATGCTCTAGATCTTGCGTCACATCAACCAACCCGCGAGAGACGCTATTCACCGCCTGTAAGGCTTTTCCGGGTTCTTTTCCCAGACTGCCTGAGAAACATCGCTTTAACTGGCGCTGCACATTTTTCAGAGAATCGGCATGCGCCAATTGTCCGGCAGCTACCAAACGACATTGAGCCGCTTCAATCGCCTCCAACGGACTAATGTCTTGCTCCCAAAAACCCTGTTTCGCAATTTTCTCCAGGTCATTCTTGGCGACGTAGTCGGAGACGCCATTGAGCTGCTGCAAGGCACCTCTGAGCGCTATAATAATTGCGTCATTATGGATTAGTCCCTTACTTGCATCGCTGATGGTGCTGTCGTCAACACCAAAGACGTCGCGAATACCTGCAATATGCACAGGCTTGGATTTACAAGAGGCAATGTAGTACAACATTTGTTGCAAATAGCTGGTGTAGTCAACCGTCTCATCGATGAGGCTGCCTTTTTCTCGTGCAAATTTGATACCGAACGCCCCAGATTTGAAAATTTGTGCAATACATTCATCTGGCACGATCAAACCACCGGCAATACCCTCGCACAGCCCAATCATAGTGAACCAAAATCGCTCAGGCTCGGTACCAGTGAATAACTGCTGCATTTTTCTGGAAATGCGCGCGACGGTTTTCATACTTTCACTTACGTTGCGTTTACGCAACGCCTGCTTTGCCATCTCGAGATACAGGGCGAGCATCACATTGGCACGACTTTTTATTTCCTCATCTGAAGCGGGTTCCGCGTCTGCAGTTATGGCCGTTTCAGGGGCAATATCCATATAGAAAAAGAAGGCTCTGGGACGCGGTTTTTCACCTACCCAGCGACGCAGATCATTGACATACTGCTCCAGACCCCGGCCCGTATCCACCCGCAGACTCTCTGTTTGTTCGAGATAGGCAGGAATAATTTTCAGAGCCTGCATCAGGCCGCCCATGGCGAGCTGACGGCGCTCACCAATCACTTTATCTTTGTAAAGAAAATTCAAGCTGCGCTCCATTTCCAGCGTCAACATCTCAGCCTTGCGCATGCTCAGGATTCTGAGCGTCGATGTGATCTGATGCACTGACCACATACAACGCAGCAGAGCCTGCTTCTTCGTTGGATCACTGCCGTATTCGACAAGCGCAGCTTCAGCCGAGTCTACCTGCGCATTCATCAACCCGATAACCCATTTGAGAGACACAATGTCTGGTTTCTTATTCACTCGCTCAACCTCCAGTAACACTCAGGTAGTCCATTCATTTGCCATTACAATCAGCAATAACATTTTTCGTACTGTCGATAGTGATCCCTGCATGAGTTTGTAACTGCTGGATTAGCATGCCGTATTGTTCAACTGCCAGTTCAGGCTCGCGATGGGCAGCAGCAAGGCTCATACAGATGCCTGTGTCATTTTCCTTTCTTCAAGCGCTTTCATCTCGTCCTCGCGATAAACCTTTTTCGCGTTTTGGAGATACCTGAGCTCTTCAATGGCAGCCCTGGCACGATCAGACTCACTGACCTGTTCAATCTTGAACTGACCAAGGCTTTCCGCCACGTCGCGCATAGAAGTCTTCAGGCCACTAACACCCGTCTGCGTAGACTCGCTGTATTCACTGATATCAAGATTGCGCTCGCGAATAACCTCCATCGACCTGTTCATATGGCGTGCGGTGGTCGCGGACTGACCCGCGGCATCATCCACTGAAGTAATGATTTGGGTAATGGCGGATGATCCCGCGTTGATCTCCTCCAACGAGCTATCCAAACGATCGATATACTCCAAGATAGTGACAACCGTACCCACCGTATTTTCCATGCTGGCCAGGTTATCGGCGGACAAGTTTTGTAGCATCCGCACCTCAGAAATAATCTTGCGTCCCTCTTCCTCAGCCACACGCAGTAAATCACCAATGGCCTCAGCAATACCCAGGAAGGGTCGACCATGTTCACCGGCCTTCTCTGCCTCAATTCGGGTGTTGATCGCAACAACCGAGATTTTAGTGTTCAACGCCTGAATGTACTCTGCGGCGGACGTCACCGACTGAATCAACTCACCCTGGCGTTTGGCAGATTTGGACGTTTCTTGTACCGATTCACGCACGTCAGCAGAAGCCTTCGACATATCCTTAGTCAACTCGTACCCCTGGGCAACTCGTTGTCGGTTTTGCTCAGACGTTCTGGACGCTTCGCCCGTCGACTTCTTGATCTCCTCACTGGTCCGTACCATCTCGGTTGCAGCCGTCGTGGACTCCACCACCGAGCGTGTGAGCTCCCGGCCCTTCTCTACCTGCCCCTCGGTGATAACACCAATGGTAATAATCCCTTCGGTAGATACCTTGAACGGTGTCTTAATATTGCGAATCAGCTCGCGCTGACGCTGAGTGGAGGCATTAATTTCCCGGGCAATTTCCCGAGTAACCGAGTTGTCTTCAGGTACTTTAACGGTCAAATCGCCCTCGGCAATTTTTACTAGAGCCCCATTAATAGCTGCAACACCCTGTTCGGTGTAAAGCACACGGGTACGCTGACCTCGATACAGGATTATCAGCAGCACTGCAGCGAAAATACCAGGTGCACCAAACAACGTCATCAGCGTACCGCGATCGTAAAGCCTGGCGATTGTCATTGTTTCAATAGCCGGCAGCAGGGCTGAGATCGCATCCGAGAGTGCGTCGGAGTCGCGGGTAATCATTTGTCGTGCAAGCGCAGCTTCACGCAGTTCACCCGAGGCATCAGCAATCTGTTCTATTGACGCTGAGACAACATCGAGCATGGCTGATCCTTTTTTCACAGCCGCAATGGCATCTCGATCAGCAATCTTTTCTACACCCATAATCCGACTGCCATTATTGAGCGCGTTGGAAATGAGGACGAGATTTTCCGCATCAGCTCGGAACTCATCGGCGGCATATTGGCTCTTGGCATCACCGCTAAGAATTTTATCGACATTGCGTGCAATTCGCTCCGTCAACCACAGGGTCTTTTGCGCGGAAACCAGTGTTTCAGATGACACAGACTCATCTCGAAGAATGTTTACAACGGCAGCGAACTCGCTTTGAATCGGCTTTATATTTTGCTCCAGCTTGACAGATACACCGCGCAGAAATACGATTTGCGGACCGGCAGCGATCAACGTTTCTGCGGAGTCAACTACCGGCTTCCAGCGTGTCTTGATCTGTTCGACTTCCTTACGCAAACCCTCCTCACGCAACTGATCCAGCTCAACGGCAAACGCGCTCACGTTGGTTTTGAGGTCGTTGAAGGTCGATTCCTCTCCGCGCTCAGATTCCCGCGCAGTGGCGGCAATCTGCTGCGACAGCAGACGAAGTTTGTCAGCGGCCAGGCGATACTCACTTTCCTGTCCCGCTTCCTGCTGAATTGCAAAGAAGGTGTATGCGACACCGCCCAGGCAGGCCAGCATTCCCAGTGTCATTACAATTACCCAAAAACCTGATGCGCCCATCTTCATTGTCTTAATCATTGTCCTTACCCCTATTTGAAGAAGCTCTCGTTGCGGATGCATTGGACAGTTCTTCGTCCGCAACCAGTTTGTCGATATCCAGAACTGCTAGAAACTCACCCTTGTATTCAAATCCCCCCATCGTGAACTTAGCGAAGTCCGGATCAACAGCGTGATCCAACAACCGCTCCCCGATGGGAAAACGCAAATCGCGTTGAATGTGGCTAAGCGTGAGTCCAAAGCGGAAATTAGGGCGGCCTATCACCATGCAGTAGTCGCGTACGCGACCGGTGTAGGGGCGTTTACGAAAAAGTACATCCCCGCTGAGGATGGGCAGGAGACCTCCCTTGAAGGTCGCAACGCCCAGAACCCAATCTCGCGTACCGGGTATGGTGGTCATGGAGGGCGTTTCTATGATTTCTTCCAGTTCTCCTTCGCCGATCAACAGCGGGACACCGGCGATACCCAGAGATGTGCCTACCCAACTTGCTCCCAGATCCTCAGGCACGGGGGGCGAAACGCTTTCATGAGCGTGCAAGCGCTCCAAGAGTTCCAGAGACTGTAAGGCAGAAATAGCCATGCTTACGCAGCTGCCTGTCTAAGCGTATGGTTGTAAATCAATTCGCGCAGCACGCTTTCCGGCGGAACCTTAGTCACGTGAGCAGTCGCGCCGCGAGCCAGTCCCTTGGCAATGTCAAATATGCCGTCTGACGACGAGAGCATCACCACGGGTGTGTTCCTGGTATCTTCAGCGTTTCGAATCAGGGTGCATGTCTGATAGCCATCGAGCTCGGGCATAGTGATGTCCAGAAATATCAGATCCGGCTTGAACCGGCGCAACATCCCAAGCGCCTTATAGCCGTCCTCCGCACACTCCACATCACAGCCCATACCGCGCAGAGTATGTGACATCATCATACGGATGGTTTTGGCATCGTCGATGACAGCTATCTTGACGCCGCTGATATCAAAGTCTTCGCTTCCATTGCTCATTTTTGCCCTCGCTTACTTGACAGTTATGCTTCTGGGTTATGGTGTGACAGTATTGGTATGCAATTCAGTATCGGCAAGCAAAAACTGGAGATTTCGGCATTATCTCGACTTTTTTGAACAACGAAAGGGGCTGGAGAACCACTAAAGAATTCTTCTATCTATCTGTTATTATTAGTATTTATATAGCAATACGAGACGTTGTCAGTCGTAAGCAAATAATTGCGGTTTTCTTGACTTGTAATTTTTAGGCTAGCACAGCCCAACGTCCAGGTCGCAGAGACACACCGTATGCGCTGCAAGTGTCGCCGGATCAACATGGCGCTGTGCTGATACAGCGTTGCTGGCCGATCAGGACGCTCTGCCGGGGCTAAGCATGCAGAAACCCCATCGGAGGAGGCTGATCGAAGGCATTGAGAGCAGCCTGTGCTGGGGGATTACTCCCCCGGAAACATGTAATTCTTGAATGGCTCGAGGTGCCCTGACTGAAAATCTCGGAGTTCGTAGATATTGAATTTGTGCATCAACGTAAGGCAGCGCTGGAAAACCTGATCAGCCTCGTAGGCCGAAGGCGGAATACCGAACTCATCGGTTATCTGCGCAAATATAGTGGACGCAATTTCGCGCCGGGTCCGATCCTCCCGATACAACGTTTGGTTAACAGGCGATGACACAATAGGTGAGCCATAAACAAGAAATGCCTCCCAGCGACGGGCATCCTGCCCTTTGTCGAGCTGTGCCACCAAGAACTTCACCATGTTGTGCAGATCGGCGCGCGGCGGCAAAACGTCTTTTTGCAGCCATTTACGCACGTCGGATTCCCGCCAGGCGCGGTTTATTCCCAGCACACTGATAACGCGCCCCTCAGTCTGCGGAGGCGCCGCGCCTGCCAAATCCCACAACATGTTAAAACGGGCAGAGAAGCCCAGGCTAGCAGGCAGATCCGCGTCCATCATCTGCTCAAATGCATGAGCGCGATCCTCCACGGTTTTGGTCGCTGACGCCGCTACATCTGATGTGCGATTTTTTGGTGGTTTGCCCGTGAGCTTTGCTGACATTCCAATTACCCCGCTTTCCCCGGCTTCGGGACGATTAAATTTCCTGCGTTTCCCGCACACGTTTCAGATAGGTCGGTGTAGACACTCCCAAAATACGGGCGCGTATGGCCGAACTCAGTGCTGCAGCCTGTTCGTTCACATGCGCCATCAGCTTTTGTTCCATTAGCAATAGTGGCGACTGTTCTGACTGCGGCGACTCTCGCACCCACGCCCGCAACAATCGACGGGGATTCTGCCACAGGGAGCTCCCGTTACGTTCATCTTCACGCAACTCTATCTTCGGCAACCACCGGCTGATATTGCGCGGTTTAGTATGCAAAAACTCTGCAGTCCTGCGCAGATCACCCCGGTATCTGTCCAGCGCCGCCAGCACCAGATCGTCCTCCATCCAGGCTCCCAGAGGCTTAACCGTATTCAATACGAGCAAATTGTGTACCGCCTCGCCAAGTGCAACATGCAATGCCTCTAGCGCTGAGGGCGTGTAGGCATCGCCTTTTTTTTCCTCAGCCTGTAAAGCCGCCAGAAAAGGTTTAGGTTCTGGAAGATAGGGCGCTCCATCAGGATTTATCCCCTTGAATAAGCCCAAATCTACGGGCGTCAGCCAAGCTTTATCGGTTTTTTCGAGCGCATCAAATAAACATTGCCGCATCTCGCTAATATTACCGGGCCAATCGTAGAGCAGCATGGCTTGCTCCGCATCGGGCGTAAAGCCCTTCATATCGCGATCGCGCAGCACGCCTTCCTGACCGAGAATTTTGTGTGCCCAGCGCAGCACTGCCTGTTTACGATCCTTAATCGGCGGCACAGTGATGGGGTAACCTGCAAATACACTTGCCAGAGGCTCGGTCAGTTCTCCACGCATTATCAGTACTTCCAGTTTTTCAGGAAACAGTGCTATCAACTTGACCCGCGGAAGGTAACGGCGCGGAGTGACACCGGCCAGGGTGCGAGAACTAATTTGTCGTGCTAATTTCAACTGCACGTCAGCATGCATCAGATGCGGTGATTTGAACACAAGCGTCTTGCCCTCCGCGTGTGCTAACTCGTGTGCCAAGCGAGTACTCGCCCCGGTGCGACTGCGAAAGTCTCGACAGTTGATAGCGACCAGTGCATCCTCGGCCGCGCCTGATTCCTCATGCATGATTCTGGCGATATACATCTTGCCCGTACCGGTCGGACCGATAATCGCTACCGGGATGTCCAATTGCGCCAGGAACAAAGCCTGGTCTACTGCCCCCTCCATATTATCGACGACATAGCCTTCGATATTTTTTTCAATCGGTGCCAACTGCGGCGCTGTAGATTTTACAGCAGATGACATAGCCAGTGCTGCTGGGTTCTTCAGAGTGGCGGCGAGTTGCTCGCTGAATAACCCGTTACTATTCAACATGCGCCCTACAATAAAAGCGTGATCGTCGGCAGCTACCGCATGGATAGGTTCATCTGAATGACTGTACTGCGCCTGTAAAAGCGCACTATTTGCAGCAAGGAACGTCGACAGCGCGCTTTCTCCTGGAGCCAGGTGTGCCAGACCAACACAGATACGCGCATCGGAAATCTGCGCACCCGCGGAGGTATGAATGCGATGCAAGTGAGACAACACTGCGCTACAGATATCCCGCGCGCCTTCCACGTCTACATCACGTAATACCATCACAATAGCTGCTGCAGAGGGCACCCCAACCGTATCAGCTGAACGAACAATTTCCAGCAGACTATCGCGAATTTTCGCCATCAGCCGCGCCGTTTCAGCGACTCCCCATACCTTGTCGTAACGCAGATTAGCAACACCCAGCACTGCCAGTGTGTCGGAGGGGGCAAGAATACCCGATGCTTGTAATTCATCTTCACCAAGGATTCGCCATAGCAGGAGACTGAAAGCCGCGCCCGGATTCTGTCCACCAGGCAACAGAGTACCGCCCACCGCAAGCGACCCGCCATCGGGACGACGTATGACAAAGGGGGGCAGAGAAACTCGGACGCCGGATTCTACCGCCTGCTCAAGCATGCTACTGGCATCCGCTTCGCCGGCAATCATTCGCAACCAACTCTCGCCGCATAGTTCGGATAACTCTACACCCAGCAAACTAGCCGCCGCCGAATTACACTCGATGATGAGTTCAGTGTCTGGATCTATCAAGAAGAAGGCCTCAGCCAGACCATCAGGTATCGTCATCGGCTATTTGAACCCCCTGACCGACACATAATTACTACAAAATTCCCGGCTGGGACTGACCACCCACCGCGACAAAATGTCGCATGCAATAGTCTACACGCTGCTCGGGAGACAGCCGCCGCCTGCCGGTCAGGCCCTCGATATGGCGCAAACGAGGTAATAAGCCGCGGCCATTAGCCACCTGAATGGACAGCCCTGGCCGCGCATTCAATTCCAGCAACTGCGGCCCCAACGCCTTATCCAGTACCAGGTCGGTACCGATATAACCGAGGCCGGTCATATCGCAGCATTGTGCAGCCAGAACCAAGATATCCCGCCATCCGGGAACTTGTATGTCGCTGAGCGAACGCTCCGTGTCCGGGTGAGTTTTCACTGATTTGCTAAATTGAACAGCGTTCAGACAGCGTCCGTCATCTAGCGACAGCCCAACACCCACTGCACCCTGATGAAGATTGGCTTTACCGTCCGAGGCGTGAGTGGCCAACCGCAGCATGGCCATCACCGGGTAGCCCTGGAACACAATAATGCGAATATCGGGAACGCCTTCATAGGAATAACCGGAGAAACAATCGTCAAATGCAACTAGGTCTTCAACAATCGCCACGTCCGAGGCGCCGCCCAAAGAATATAACCCAGCGAGTATATTACTCATGTGGCGCCTTATATCCGCCAAGCTAAGCAATGCGCCCGAGCTCCGCACAAAATCATCGCCCTTGCGCCCAATCACTACTACTATACCCTTCCCACCTGATCCCTTAGCAGGCTTGAGTGCAAAACTGTCCATATCCGCCAGCTGCCGCTCGATATGACTGATTTCATGTTGCTCACGCACGACACACCTCAGGCTCGGTGTAGGCACGTCATACTCTTGTGCCAATAACTTGGTTTTGAGTTTATTGTCGACCAGTGGAAAAAGTTTTCGGTCGTTATAGCGATTGATGAAATCAACATTGCGACAATTCATCCCCAGCATTCCGAGTTGACGCAAACGTCGCAGCGAAACCCAGCGCTTACTCATCAGAGTTCGTCCATCGCTCGAAAGCGCCGCAGTTCAGTAAGTTTGTAACCTGTGTACTGTCCCATCGCGAGAATAAGGGCCAGCAATACCAGGTTTAGCTCTGGGAAGTTAAATGTGAGATGGTTGAGCAATTGCGTCTGCATGATCAGATAGGCTAGTACGGCCACCACCAAACTACCACCGCCCTGTATCAAAACCTCCTGAGAGCCTTCCTCCTCCCAGAGTATGGACATACGCTCAATGGTCCATGCAATAATAATCATGGGGAAAAAAGTAATGGTCATGCCAGTACTGTAGCCGAGATGATAACCAATAATGCTAAGGGCTGAGATGATGAATATTACCAGTACAATCAGAGTCGCAATTCGCGCTACCAGCAGAAGGTTCAATCTTGACAGGTAACTGCGCAGAGCCAGCCCCATAGCAACTACGGAAATAAAACTGATCAACCCAGGTACTAGCGAGGTCTGCAGAAAAGCCAGTGCTATCAATATTGGCATGAATGTACCGGAGGTTTTCAAGCCAATCATAACCCGCATAAAAACAACCACCGCAGCGCCCAGGGGTAACAGCAATAGGAACTTGAACATGCTCTGTTCTTCAATGGGTAACCCGTGCACACCCAGCCGAGAAAAAATGCTCCCACTATTTTGGGCCTTGGCGAGCTGTGCAGCGGGAACAGTTTGCTTGATCATGGAGAAGGCGACTTGGGATTTCCCACCGCCCGATACATCCAGCACCGAGACGCCACCACGATGCCATAACAAAAGATTGGCAGGAATCCCCACCTCACCAGTTTGCGGATTGACCAGCAACCACTCCCGGCCAGTATGTATTTCTATCATGGGTGTCAGCGTCTGCCTGCGCCGGGCATCTTCCAGATACAACCCCATCACCGACCGGGTCGCAATACCCTCGCGGCCCAATAAATTCATCACCAACTCCGCCTGGTCGACATTATCAGAACGCAGCAGCGCTGTATTTTGATTGGAGGCGGGACTATTGAGCAACTTGATCAACTCACGGGTCAAGCTCTGGGGTGAACTGGACGTTTCTCGCGCGCGATCCAATACCTCTTTCGCGGCAAGTTCCTGCGCTGCTTCCCAGGCGACATTGCGATTTTCTCCAGCTGGTTTGCCGACATCACTGGAATTGTCCTGATCCGACTCGACCAGATGGGCACTGTAGTAAAGCGACTGCTCACCAGTGGCCTCGCGTTTCGTCCACTCGGCTCGCCGATTGTCGTTTTCCTCCAGGATGGAAAAGCCATAGCCGGGCGAAGCAGCCTGCTCCTCATACAGCGCAAAACCAGGTGTTTTTAGACCGGGAAGACTGAGGCTCGCAGTAACGGGTCCACCTGTGGCTTCAAAGTCTACACGTGCTTCTACCAGCCATACAGATGTTGATTGTCCCGGGAAAAAAGGCGTACCTGATATCGTATGCCTCAACACAGCAGTCAAAATACCGATCAAGGCCATCAGCACAAGGACAGTGAAAAAAGTACGCTTCTGGTTCAAGGAGTGTCTCCCCCGTCCTCCGCCTGACCTTCCGCGAGAGTATAGGGGGCCAAGTAGTTTTCACTGACATCTACTACCATCACATCCTGCAGAATATCGCGTCCAACGGTGAGCTGATAAGTCTTATGAATTCGATCATACAATGTGAACTCCGCCGTCTGGTTGATAAGACCGACAAGGAGCCCCAGCTTGATGACCGGGCGTCGCTCCTTATTCACGGAATCGGACGAGGAAACACCTACTGTCCGCTTTATTTTTCTCTCAAATCGCAGTAGCTCTGCCGTTTCAGGGTGTATAAGTTCAAATCGGACCCAGCGCTTGCCGTCTCGCTCAAATTGCTCGATGTTGCGCGCATCCAAGGATGATGAGCTTGTTCCCGTATCCATCCTCGCTGTGAGCGCCAGCTCCAGGCCAGACAACCACACTTTTTCCCGATATCCAACAACCTGCTTATTGAATACCTTTTCTGCCTTCGGACAGGCGATAGCCGCGGCGTGTTTTCCTGTCTGTTCAAGCTCCCGCTCCGCGCCGAGTTGCATGCCCAAAACTGCCAGCTGTTCTGACTGTGATTTCAGCAGCTGTCCCTGGCTCCGCAATTGCACGCTGGCCTCGGCCTGATTGGCAAGGCATTTATCCATTCCGGAGACCAGTTGGTCGAGGCGAGAGTCCGGGAGGGCTTCAACTGGATCGAAAACAGCGCACCCACCCAACAGCACAGGCGTGACTGATACAACTAAAATTAATTTTTTACAGAAACTCATAGATATCCAGAGTGGGTAAAGCCGAACCTGGCGGTCCGCCAAGCAAGCTTATCGATCGTCGTGGGCAGTGTACATTACCATACTAGGTCACCCCCGGACAGACGATGACCTTCCCAAAGGCAAGCCTTCACAGCGCGAAAATGCCGGCCCTACACACCACCGCGCTCGACCAGGGAAGTCTGTGACCAGAGCAGTTTGAACTCCCGATGTTCAATTCTCCAGCCTTCGGAGGTGCGCCGCAGGCGGTCGAGATAGGTGATGCCCATATCAATTTTTTTCGTATCTTCGTTATCATTAATTAAATGCGTAGCTAAGCAGTAGGTTTCTCCCGTCGCAATATCACCGTCCACCTCATACAAGACGTTGTGCACCTGATGCTGTGTC
The DNA here is from genome assembly GCA_002862985.1 of Haliea sp. Lineage (GTDB taxonomy): Bacteria > Pseudomonadota > Gammaproteobacteria > Pseudomonadales > Halieaceae > Marimicrobium. The sequence continues at coordinate 18,296 of PKCY01000202.1, read as the reverse complement.
TTAAAGTACTTATCGAGTGCATGCATCATCTCCTCGATTGCCGAGCAGGGTGTAACTAATGTGCCCGCATAATCGAAGACTGCGTCTTCACAAAATACTTCAGAAAATGCGGCGTAATCTTTATGATCTGCGCAGCTGGCGTAACGGTACATTAGTCGTTGAATTTCTATGTGATCGTGTGTGCTGATATTCATACTGCCCTCGTGTAATTCAGGTAATAGTATTTCTATCCTTAGAATGGATTTTTCGTAACAGGCGAGTGAAGGCTTCTGCATCCTGCGCACCCGGAACGACGTACTGCTGTTGAAAATAGAATGTTGGAACCGCATGTACTTCACGCTCCAACCAAAACTGCTGTTCTTCGCGTACCGACTCGGCGTAGCGGCCATCTTCAAGCACACACCCCGCCTCAACAGTATCCAGACCCACCCGCTTCACAACTTTGGTCAGCACAGTTAAATCATTCACATCCTCGCGGCGACTGAAAAATGCCTCAAATAGCGCGAGCTTTAACTCAGTCTGCCTACCCACCCCGGAAGCCCAATGCAGTAATTGATGCGCGCGAAATGTATTCACCATGCGCATGCCTTCAAAGTAGTCAAACGTGAACCCCAGAGATTCACCCAATTGAGACAGGCGCATTCGCGCCGACTGGCTCTGCTGGGTAGAGCTACCGTATTTTTGCGCCAGGTGTTCGCGAAGGTCCTGGCCTTCGAGCGGCATACCTGGATTGAGCTCAAAGGGATGCCAGGCAATGGCTACATCGAAGTACCCTGGGAGTGATTCCAGTGCTTTTAGCAATTGTTTGTAGCCAATGATGCACCACGGGCAGACCACGTCCGAGACAATATCCACCTGCAATTTTTTTCTATGCTGCTCGTGTTCCATGCGGTCTCCGGTCTGTCCGCTTACGTAGGAATATCATAGAGTCAAATATCGCCTGATGCGAGGTGCCCGCCGGGGGAACACTCGACAGTCGCGGTCCACAGGCTATATGAGGATTCTCTTTAGCGTTAGCGTTAGCATTACCAATGCCGTGTCTGGTCCTTACCATGTTCGCTCCGCTCGTTGCCATCGCAATAGCAACAATGTCAATAGGGTCCCCCTGACCAAGCCTTAGCTGGAGGGCAAGCAGCAGCCTCTCGCGCAGGGGTAAATCACTAATACCACCCACTTTCGGTACTTTTCTCCAGTTTTTGATTTGATTTTCTCGATTGGGCTGTTACAAACTCACTAGATCGGTTCCTTTCGTCTCCGCTAAGCGTGGAATTTTGCGACTGTTCACTGGTCTGAAGACAGTATCAACTATACGGGGAATGATCCGATGAACGTAATCAACCATAGCGCCAAAGGCGCCACTATCAACTTGGGCCAACGCGAACTGCTGCTGTTAATGGCACTCGTACAGGAAGGCAGAGAATCCTTTGAATGCAACACAGAAACCGGAAAGGCGCTGGATGACTTTTTCAGCTCGGCCAATGTGCTGGTGGAAGAGGCACGCCGCCAGAGCTTGCAAGAGACTATGGTGCACCAGAAAATCAGCCTTGCTGCCACGTCCGAATCTTAACTCAAAAAGGGCGGCTCACACAGGTAGACTCACAGACTCGGATAATTGGCGGATACGGCTTTGATTAACCCGACCTCCCCGGTTCACTAGCGCCCGGCACGACTGACTGTCTGGACTTCACTGCATTCACCTTACTATGGAATCCTCTCTCACCTCCTCAGTGGAATAAGAAAGTGGTCCGTCGAGTTAACGGCAGCCTCTCTAGGTCAATATTCGGTTGTCCGTTTTACACAATTTGGGTCTACCAATAGCACCGCCCTGGTTAATATTGTCCAAAGCAAGGGCAATGGCTGACCACTCTGGCAGAAACGTAGAGCACAGATCTACAGCTGAATTCACCTGAAATTCGTGCCACACTCTCGTCAAAATCACTTGGGAGGACGTAATTTGAATCCGGTTTGTTTGGTGTTGGGGGCAGGTGCAGGAATCGGCGGGACAGTCGGCAAGCGGTTTGCCAAAGAGGGCTATCACGCAGTGTTGTGTCGGCGCAGCGATGAGGAAGGCCTAAACGCTCTTGTGTCGGATATTCAGGCATCCAGCGGTGAGGCTTCCGGTGTATTACTTAATGCAGTAGAGGATGACACCCTGGAACAACTCGTCGCAAACACGGAACGAGAAGTAGGCCCTATTGAGGTCGTAGTATTCAATCTCGGTGCACAAATTGGTGACCGCAGGTTGCAAGACACTTCCCGCAAGGCCTTCGAACTGTGCTGGCGACTAGCCACCTTCAGCCTGTTCCGACTCGCGTCCGCAGTCTGTCCGTTAATGGAGCAACGCGGGAAGGGAACTCTACTAGTTACCTCTGCCACCGCTGCTGTTCGTGGCAACGCTGGCCAACACGCACATGCAGCAGCGATGGGCGGGCGCCGCATGCTGTGCCAATCACTCAATGCTGAATTTAGCCCCAAAGGTATACATGTGGCACACGTTCTCATCGACGGTGCTGTCGATGCACCTGACACGCTGGGGAAGATGCTTGGCCCAGACCAATTTCAAGCCCTGCGTGAGCAGCGCGGCATGGAGCACGACGGATTGATTTTACCGGAGAAAGTCGCCGACACGTACCTCCACCTGGCACAACAGCATCGCTCAACCTGGACGCATGAAATGGATCTTCGCTCATTTGGGGATCATCCCTGGTGGAATCATTGAAATCGAGCACAGGCGATGCTCAGGGTATTTAAAAAAGCACCGTATCAACTACAGCGAAATATCACTCGAGAGTGCATTCAGCTCCAACTGCCCCAGAGACTTGAGTCCGGGGATGACCGCGGCCACCCTGGCCTGTCGTAAGCACCATGCGTTGGCCCAGACCGCTGGCTCCAGATCTGCAGGTTTCTGTTCCAGCGCTACAAGCGCAGCGTTAATTTCCTTGTCTAGACCAGCTTGTGGTCGCCATGAACGCACGTCGTGACTATCGAATTCATGCCCTGGCTGATACTTCCCGCTCAGAAATCCACTGGCAAGCGGCACCCGCGCGATTACACCCAAATCCTGTTCCTGAGCGAAGGGAAAGACCGTCTCCTCAGCCTGCGTTTTAACCAGATTGTAGATCGTCTGTATAACGCTGATGCCGAACTCCAACGATCTCTTCGGCTGAAACTTATTATTGGGCCGTCCAATAGAGTTCCCAAGAAAACGCACCTTACCCGCTTGCACTTGCTTATCCAACATGGTCCATAATTCATCGTTATCAAACAGATCATTGGAGGCTGAATGCATCTGGTAAACATCGATATAGTCCGTTTGCAGTGCATCCAGCGACGCCTCCAGCTGGAGCAATACCTGCTCGGGCTGACAGTTTTCATCTCCGAGTTTGTTAGCCGAATTGTGACCAAACTTGGTAGCGATAATCCACTTTTCACGTTGTCCCGCTACGGCGTTACCAATGAACTGCTCCGATAAATGGTCCAGGCCATAGCACTCGGCTGTATCAACTAAATTAATACCCAACTCGGCAGCCCGAGAGAACAATCGATTAACTTCCCGCTGGTCAAACTGTTTACCCCAAACCCCCGCAAACTGCCACGTACCAAGCCCAACAGTCGAAACAGAAAGTTCAGTTTTTCCCAGCCTTCGGTATTGCACAATAAGATGTGTCCTAACGGTTTGTATGCGGTGGCAAGTGCGACATAGATGCCAGTTTATGCCTCTATTGCTGTTGGCCGGAATACTTTCCGGATACCACGCCTGCCGACGCTAACGTGGCTGACGCGACTATTGGCCGTTATGGCTTGTCATAAATTTAGCTATTTCAACTTAAAGACAGCAAAGGCGCTGGTTCCCCTCCAGGCTTGCGGCAAAACAAAACTTTCCAGACGATTTACATAGGCAACCAACTTGTGTAGCCAGCGCGTTTTCTGGCCAGGAGCGCGGTGCACTAATGTCCGCTCAACACCTAACCAAGAGAGAACCCGCATCGGTATGTACAAAAGATGAAAAAAATATCCTGCTTTTTTGAGCTCCCAGTCTAAGTCACACCCCATCTCTACAAGCATTTGGGTCGTGTAACGACGATAGTGCCCGTAAAACACATCGTAGTTCGACCATAGTTCCTTCGCAGCTGGAACCGCAATGACGACCACCGAGAGTTTCGGGAAGCTAGATTCAAGCGTCTTGAGGAAAGTGGCGGGGTCGGGCAGGTGCTCAATGACATCCAAAAGTAGCAATCCGGTGACCCGCTCTCGTTCCACCAGGGGCAGTTGTATCGCGTCGATTCCGGATGATATGAAGGGCTCCACGCGTTCCAGTGGCCGCACATCTGCCAGTTCCACGCCATACACATCAATACCGGCATTACGCAACGCGTTTACCTCAATGCCCCTGCCACAGCCTACTTCAAGAAAGACGTCGCCAAACCTGTTCTCGCCGCGCACGATACGTAAAACCTGCGCGCCCCTAGCGATAGTCCACCAGTGGTTGTCGATACCAGGCGGGTAGCAGGTGTCGTATTGGTCGTCGGTATATATGGTGCTCATGCTGAAATATTCCTTACCCCTACACCGATGGGCCGGCGTTTCTTCGCCCACTTTCAGCGTCCGGTGCATGTTTACTGATTTTCTCTATTTGGTAGGTGGGCCGGTTTTTCACTTCCATGTAGGTCTTACCGATGTATTCACCTGCAACACCAATTGCCAACAACTGCAAACCGCCTAAAAGATAAATAGGCACAACCGTAGATGCCCATCCGGGAAGCCCCGGGTGATTGCCGGTTAGAGCCGCGTGCAGAGCCCAGAGACCCAATACTGTTGAAGTCACAAACACAAATAGACCCAGGACTGAGATAAATCGCAGCGGGGCAATAGAAAACGAAGTGATGCCCTGAGCCGACAGGGCCAGCATAGCCCTCAAACCATACTTAGTTTCCCCTGCCAACCTGGGACCACGCTTGTAATGTACCAACGAAGTCTGCAAACCCAACAAAGGTACGATTCCGCGCAGATAGAGGTTTTTCTCGCGGTACTGTCCCAGCATGTCGACGGCTCTTCTACTCATGAGCCGGAAGTCCGCGTGATTCGGTACAGCCTCCATACCGAAGCGAGCCGACAACCAGTAATGTAATGCGGCGCTCCGACGCTTGAACTTGCCGTCAGTCTGTCTGTCTTTACGCACGCCCAGAACGACCTCACTGCCCTCCTGGTACTTTTCCAGCATGGCATCGATTGCGTTGATGTCATCTTGTAAATCTGCATCAATCGAAATGATGGCATCGCCTTCTGCTTGCAACAGGCCAGCATATAAAGCGTACTGATGACCGCAATTTCTCGTCAATTTGATCCCAATAAAGGTCTCACTGTTATCAACAAGATCGGAAATATAAGCCCAGGTATTGTCTGTGCTGCCATCGTCGACAAAGTAAATTCTTGAAGCCTGGTCGATGATGCCGCGATCAATGAGCGCCTCCACCTTTGCCTTGAGCTCACTTGCCGTAGTGGGCAGGGTTAAGCCCTCATTAAGACAGGGCACTACTATGGCCAGCACGAGTTTTTGACCGGATGCCATGGACGTCCCCTTTTAAGTTCTTTGTACAACTATGCCATACCTAGGCCCTGCTGCATGCTTTCGTCCCGCCAGGGCGATTACCTCAATGCTGCTATTGCCGAACCATCGGACATTAAAGCCACTGACCGACACTCCAAATTCTCGCTTCTTTCAGTAGATATTAGCTGTCAGTAGATATTAGCTGTGCTGTCAGTATATGTTGACCCAACGTCAAATTGAAACATTTGCAACGCGGTGCTTCAACACCAAGCCGAAGGATTTTTAGTCAATCCCAAACTCTCCCTCCAAAAATTGCCAGGAATGTGATCTTGGTTCCAGAAATTGGGTGGCCGGGGCTACAGGCAGGGCCGTCGAACATACTATCGGCGTTCCAAGGTGTTGCTAGGGGCTTGATAGATAGGCAATAATAATCGATGAAGGTGATACTATTAACACTACTATGAGCTAACCCTGTTAGCCCTACCCTTGTTATCCTCGTTTCAACTCTAAATAAAAGTATTGCAGCTTAATGGAAACTGATACATGCCAACCTTAGATGAAAAGACCATCCAAGATTTCGATAACCAATGGACTCGTTACGATGATAACGATGGCTGGTATGCCTCCTTAGATCTTTTTTCTGACATCGTGTTTCCCTTACTACATACCGATGATTTTACAGGGAAAAGCGTCGTCGACATCGGCAGTGGTACTGGGCGTATAGTGGGTATGTTGCTCGAGTCAGGCGCATCCCACGTTTATGCAGTCGAGCCCGCCCCAGGCGCTTTCGAAAAATTGAAGAACAACGTTGGTTCAATGGAGCGAGGAGAAGACGTTACTTTTCTAAATAAGCGCGGAGATGACTGGACAATCAACGAGCCAGTTGACTTCGTCATTTCTATTGGGGTAATCGAATTTATCAGTGAGCCCAGTGCAACAGTTAAGCGATGTTACGATGCCTTAAAACCTGGTGGCGAAATATTTTTCTGGCTTTGCAGCTATGAAGGTAATGAACTATATCTAGCGCTCGTCCAACCCTTAAGAAAGGTCACAACCTACTTACCTCATTTCGTCTTGATATTGATTGTTCAATTGCTTTACGGGGCACTGTGCATCTACCGCCTGGCTTGCAAGTTCCTTCCACTGCCTTTGAAACAGTATATTGATAAAATTTGGTGGCCCATGTCCTCCAACAAGCGACGTTTGGTGATTTACGATCAGCTGAATCCGACTTATTTGAAGTATTACAGAAAGCATGAGGCAATTGCCCTTTTGGAAGCGGCAGGATTCCAGGATATCGAAATTCACCATCGGCATAGCTATAGCTGGAGCGTCAAAGGAAAGAAAAGCTAAGTTTCCTGTTTCCGTTGCACAGACCAAGTCCGGCACTTACTAAATCAGTGACGACGATTGCCGTTTTTCAAACTCAGATCATGTCTCGCTTCTAGCAGTCTGAAGCTGCCACGATGACACCTGGAGCCCCACAGGTGTGAACCCCCTCACAATGTGGGCCAACTCATTTGAGCAATGCGCCCATTTCGCTTACAACTGGGCAGGTTACCTCCCATACGCGCAATTTTTGGTGCTTCTTGGAGGTGCGGGGACCACCTGTACAATTTAGCCAATATTTTCTATACTATACTGGTATAACTGCCTCCAAAACCCCTGAAAGATAAGGGTTATTACAAAATAGGAAGCAAACGAGAATAGGTCACTCAGCATGCTCAACTCAGGTCAACAACCATGAGTCATCAGGTTATCTTGATCAACCCGCCCCAGGTGTTCACCAAGAACCAGGTGGCCAGTGGTATCACCCCACCGCTGGGTATTGCCTATCTAGCGGCAATTTTGGAGCAAAACGACCTATCCGTAGATATCATCGATGCGGTCGGGCTGGAGCCCGGTACCATCAATGCGTTTGAGAAAGAGACCTTCGTACGCGGATTGAGTTTTGAGGACATCGTGGCGCGGCTCGACGATGAGGTAAAAATCGTCGGAATCTCCAATTTATTCTCTTTTGCCTACCCAGTGGTACAAGAACTGTGCCGGCAAATCAGGGCATTCAATAGTGATATACAAATCGTTTTGGGTGGACCACATCCCAGTGCGCTTTACGCTGAAATTCTGGATGAAGACCGCGACCTCGTCGACTTTGTCGTACTGGGCGAAGGGGAAAAACCCTTCCTTTACCTGTGTCAGAAGCTACTGCAGGACAACGTGCTGGTCCAGAGTAATATTGGTGGCGATATCAGCAACCTCGCCTATCTGGATGAAAATGGCGCCTGTGTGATGGGTACCGAGAAACTGGAACGCAATACCAAACTGAACAGCGACACTATCCCGTTCCCCTCTCGCCATCTGCTACCAATGGAAGAGTACATCAAGGCTCAGGAGTCCCATGGCTACTCCAATGGCCGTTGGACCTCCATGATTAGTTCCCGTGGCTGCCCCTATGGCTGCACTTTTTGTGCCTCTCGAAAAACTCGCTGGGTGTCTCGCAGCGCAACCGACGTAGCGGATGAAATAGAATACTGCATTGAAAAATGGAATATTCGCGAATTCCATTTTGAAGATGACAATATGACCATCAACGTCAAACGGCTGATTCAAATTTGTGATGAAATCAAACGCCGGAAACTGGATATTAGCTGGCAAACCCCCAATGGAATTCGAGCCAGCCGTATCGACGAAGAAATGCTTCGGGCAATGAAGGAAAGTGGCTGTGAGCACGTTACGCTTGCACCGGAAAGCGGTTCTCCTAGAGTCCTGACTGATATCATACAAAAGGGTAAAGATTTCGACCTGAATCACCTCAGGGACTGTGGCGCTACCGCCCACAAACTCGGGTTGAAAGTAGCTGCGTACTTTGTGCTCGGGCTGCCCGGTGAAACCCGCGAAGACATGGAAATGACCATCAAGTATGCTCGAGAATTAGCAAGAGTTGGCGTAGACGAGGTGAACTTTGGGCTGTTTATTCCGCTCCCGGGCACTCCACTATGGGAGCCCAGCAAACACAAAATCAAAGACCTGGATTGGTTAGATCTACTCACGGTGGGCGACCTTGCCAAAGCCGTATCCTTCAACGACGAAGTTGGGAGCAAAGAGTTAGATTGGGTGCGGAAAAAAGCGTATATGAGTTTTCTCCTCACGCGTATTGTTTACCATCCAGTGCAGTTCGCTGGCACAATCTTTAACGTGTTACGTGGCATCGAAAAAACAAAGACAGAACGGGTACTAAAAACCATCTACGCCCGCTACAAAAAAGATACCAAGAATGGCATCAATAAGTTGGTATTCGATAACCGCACGTTTTACGCCTACCGTCATATGTATCGCAAGATTTTCCGGTTAATATTCCGCTAGGTTCTTTTCCCCACTGAGTGTGAGTCTGCCATCACTCCTGCATCTCAATTCAGATGCATGATAAGTGCTACCGATCATCGGCGCTGACATTATTCTTATCCGCTGCTATACGCTTTGTATGGTCATAATGCCCTAACTGACCTGAACCGTATCGACAAGTCATTGTGACTTTAATACCCAATTTCCAAGAATTAAACCCCTGCACAAAATAGCATGGTATAAGTCCTTGGCTGTAGTTCTATCACTCCAAAGAGCAGTCCACGATTTTTAGCTCATCATTCTAGATGAGTAACTATTCCTTGATTTTGAACTTTCTATTTCTGATCGGAGGCACTGCTTTCATTTCTCTCGAACTGGCTTTTGGCCTGGTTGAAAATCTGCGGCCGTCCGCTGTTCTAGCAAGTACCTGCGAATGCATTATTGCCGAACGCAATTTTCAGTTCACTCTGGACGTCAGCGGGTTAGCAATCTACTCTTATCTAGCGGTCGCTCCATAATAATAAATTCGGAAGAGTTCATGTGAAAAATACTTGGTACCTTTTTCTGCCAGTTACGCTTGGTCTTACCGGGCTTGCATTTTCCTTACCCACCCAGGCAGAAAACCTTGTCCTTGAAGAAGTTGTAGTCACCGCCAGAAAGCGTGCGGAATCACTACAGGAAGTCCCCGTTGCAGTGACAGCATTTTCTACCGAGACGATGGAATCGCTTGGCATTAAAAATATGCATGATATTGACGGCCTTGTCCCGGGACTGAACCTGGGCGCGGGCAACGGTGTAAAGGGTGATGGCAATGCCTATATACGCGGTGTTGGCCAACGCGAAACTCGCGTCACCCTTGATTCCGGGGTAGGTATCTATCTCGATGAGGTGTATATCGCTCGCGCTTCAGGCGCGTTACTCGATGCGGTCGAAACAGAAAGCATTCAGGTTCTCCGCGGACCACAAGGCACATTGTTCGGTAAAAACACCACGGGGGGCGCCATCTTGTATACCTCTATCAAGCCCTCGGCTGAATTTAGCGGCACAGCAAAGGGCACCTATGGCAACCTTGAGCGTAAAGACGCCTCTCTCGCCATCGACATTCCATTGATTGAAGACACTCTGCTATCGCGCCTGTCCCTAGCGACGGTTAACCGTGATGGCTACATCGAAAACAATCTCGACGGCACCCAATACACCGATGAGGACAGGAATATCATCGTCGGTCAGTTACGTTGGCTGCCCACCGACTCACTTCTAGTAGATTTGAATTTAAACCACACAAAAGTAGACCAAAAACCCATCGGTCAAAAATGTATATGGTTGGGCGATGAATTGACGGCTGCCGGCTTCCCCAATCCGGGCACACTGGAGGGCATTTACAATGCCCTCTCGCCAATTTCTGTAGAGGAATATTGCAATCGCAGCGGAGAAGACCTTCCCATTGACGAATTTCAGAGCGAGCAGAACTCCAGGTCCAAGATTTTTTACCAGGGGGTTTACAAAGTTGAAACGTCTATGGCCGCCGCCACCCTCAGTTGGGAAGTGAACGACCGCCTACAATTTAAGAGCATAACCGCCTACCGTAATACAGAGCAGACAGCCGATGAAGATCTCGACGGTATGGCCGCTGTCATCATAGGGCGACTTTCACCGGAGAATAACGACACTGACCAGTACACGCAGGAATTTCAGTTTATTGGCGATGCGCTTGATGACCGCCTCCGTTACACACTCGGGCTGTATGGATTCTACGAGGAAACTAACGATGATTGGTTGCAGGACTTTGCCGGCTATATTGAGACAACAACGGCGACCAACAGCATTTTGCTCGCGCGTTCAAACTTGACCGAGCGTGAAACAGAAAACGTTGCCTACGCAGGATTTGGTCAATTTGACTATAACCTAAGCGACAACTTTATAATGACGGCTGGAGTGCGATATACCTGGGAAGAACGTAAAACAAAATATCGTGAATCAAAGATTTATTTACCCAGTATTGGCCAGGGAGACTATCTTGGCGAGCTTGACACCATCTATGCAGCCAATGTGCTGCACCCCTTCTCGAAGCCCGGCGGCACCTCAGTAACAACCTGGCAATACGGGTTTGATCCGGATGGGCCTGGCGGCGAGCCATTTGAAGTTGGCGCTTTCGGTGAACTAAAAGACGATCGCAATGATGAAGACTGGAGCCCCATGGCGAGTATCAAATACATCGCCACAGATTCAGTGCTTGACACATTGCATATGGACGATGCAATGACCTATCTCACCTATAGCTCAGGCTTTCGCTCCGGCGGCGTAGCAGTTGGAAATGGAGATTTCGACAGTGACGGGATCATTGATCTGGAAAACTTCAAGCCTGAGTTTGTCGACATGCTGGAATGGGGCTTTAAAATTGACGCCTTCGATAGAAGACTGCGCACTAACGTCGCCATTTTCTACCAGCAATATAAGGATATCCAACTGACAACAACTCGGCCCGATCCCACGTTCGGCATTCCGCTACCCTCCATTGAAAACGCCGGAAAGGCAGAAATGAAGGGTGTGGAAATTGAGTACACTTTTCTGCCAACAGATAATCTGCGCTTCATGGGTAGCATTGCCTATCTGGACGCAGAATTTAAGGAATACCTCTCGGAAATTCCAGACCCCAATGGCGGCGGCCAAATTATAATCGATAGGTCAGATGAACCGATGCCCCGAGCACCGAAGTGGACTACCTATATTGCGGTTGACTACAATATCAACACCGGTGCGGTGGGTACCATCACGCCAACCTTTCTAGTCCGTTACATCGATGAAATCTATGGTGGGTTCGACCGGCCCAGTTTTTATGTATCCGACGAAGTAAGCATTCCGGCGGGAACATTCTACGAAACGCGTCTCATCTGGAGTCTTCCGGATGAGCGCACCACTATCACCGCTTGGGTTAAAAACCTGACTGACATCGATGATCACGAACAGGGAGGCGTGCCAACAGTGGGCGTGGCCCGCACCACCACCCAGGGCTACGCGCTTCCACGAACTTACGGTATTGACCTGACATATCGATTCGGCGGTGGGTAACCAACGCGAATGCGGTCCCACTAGTACGTCACCTGTATGTCGCAGCGCGCCTTCCTGCTGCTCCGTCGGCTCAGGCACCCACCCATGTACCGTGAAAGCCTGAGGGTATTCGCAGGGGTAACTTCGCCCGCGCCAGCGGACCCAGCTCAATATCCTGAGCGTTAAAAATCAGCAGCTGGCTCAATGCTGTTACCTGATCGTAGGCGAGTATAAGAATATATCCGTCACCTTCAGCTGCAGTATCTGAACGCGGCGCAAATATCGGTTCACCCAGCAGGTACTGATCTTCACCCCAGAGTTTACGGCTCCCAGTCTTTAGGTCGTAATGAATCAAGCGATTAAACATTAATTGTTCATCATGGCCTCCCACCAAATAGGCGTGACGATGAGAGCGCGTCATATAGCGGTCATCGGTACGCGGAAATTCACAGGGCAGGTCATCCAGCATCTCTTCTCCAACGGCGTTAGTGCTACCACTCACATCAATAGTCCAGCGGCGCAACGTAGGCGTCAGCCCCTCGTCTGCACTCGCCATGGATCCATCGAGTTTAGGTGCAAACCGGGACGCATTAGAGGCACAAACATCAACTTTTATCACGCTCTCCTCGTCCCAGGCATTGACCATGTGAAAGCTCCAACGCGGATCCATACTGTGCCATTGCACGTCGGCAGCAGTGCCATTGCGGGGCATCACGCCTAAATGCGCTCCGCGCTCGGGCTCCCAGGCCATCGGTATACCCCCCGTCATGGCCCGCTCCAGATTGAATACCAGAGGATATACCGGAAACACGACATACTTTTCGGTCACGAAAAAGTCGTGGGCAAAGGAAGGGAATGGCGCTTCCACCATTTCACTCTTGATCAGATTGCCCTCTCTGTCGGCGACATTCATGCGTAAAAATTCGCTGAAAGGTCCTTTTGCCTGATTGCCGAAAAACACCATTTCCCCTGTGCCATGATCAAGTTTGGGGTGGGCAGTGATGGGCCCGTCGATCTTGCCGTGGTAATCAAAATTGCCGATGGTGGCCAGTGTCTCCGGCTCCAGCTCAACAGCAATAGTGCCCTCCATCAGTGCCATGAGACGATTGCCGTGCCACACCACATGCGTATTGGCTGTATTGTAGTGTTCTTCGGCAACCGACGGATCCGCCGTCATGGGGTTACCCAGCACACCAAACAGCGATTTACCTGCTGCGCGTTCCAGTTCATATTTCTCAGTGCGCACCCAGCGATTCTTCCAGGACACTCGTCCACCACTGAATTCGAAACGCTGAATCATGCCGTCACCATGGAACCAGTGATACTCCTCTCCTTCTCGAGGCGGATGGAGTGGGTCGGGGCCATTGCGAAAATAAACACCTTGCAAATCTGCCGGCAGTTCGCCCTCCACAATCAGATCGGGTGCGTCGCATTCGATTCCCGAGGGTGCTGTTGGGCCACTCAAGAATGGATTGTCCGGAAATGAGTGTGTCATGAACTAACTCCTGTTTTAGATTGATCAACACCTTGCTCTGTAGTGCGGAATAAATCAAGATTCTCTGCATGAGAAATAGTGCCTGTACCGCTGAGGCATTGGAGGGCAACGACGTTAATCTGCACTTTTTCCTTCCCTTCTCAAACCGTCCGCTAACTTAGTCTAATCTCTTTTCTTTTTTCAGATTCACTACCGGTCTTTAAGATCGCAAAAAGCCGCCTCGCATCTCGACCCTGAATCAAATTTCAGGTGGCTATTTTTTCGGTAATTTAACAAAACATTCAACACGATCCGCGGGAGGATATCAGGGTTTAGCGGAGAGAAAATCCGCGGCGCGAGCGCGCTGAAAAGTGACGCAGGTAGAGTCCTCGGGAATCTCGGATAGCGGAAGCGGAACAGCAACATCCTGCGGTGTAATGTTGGCGGCGTCGGCCAGTGGTCTTAATGCTTCGAGATCGAAGTTGTAGAGCTTAGCGGCATTTTCACCGAGCATCATGCGCACTTCCTTCTCATCGATATCCGCAAATGCGAAGCGCATATTTTCTCTCGAATAGGGGTAGCATCCTTCGTAGTGCGGATAATCATTACCCCAAAGCACTTTTTCAACACCCACCTTGTCCCTACCTTTTACATCCGCTACCGAGGGAAAGCTGGCGCCGTACCAGCAGTTTCGTTTCGCGTAAAAACTGGGTGGCTCTTTTAACGCCGGATCTTTTGAAGTATCGATCTCACCTATGTAGCCCGCTTTCCAGGCCATGTACATTGCATCCATACCCTGCATCAGGCGCGGCGCCCAGGCACAGCCCGATTCCGTCAGAATGTAGCGTAATTTTGGGAAGCGCTCGAATACGCCGCCCATAATAAGATGGGTGTACCCGCGCTGGATAAAAAATGACATCTCCATCGCCCAAAGGGCTTTGGAGCCCTGTCCTTCACCATAGTGGGGTGAACCCTGCCCCGAGTGCTGATTGATCACCAGACCAGCGTCCTGAATCGCCGCCCACAGGCGATCATAATCCGGATGATTTAGGGCATTCAGGTGTACATCCGATGGTGAGGGGAGCGGCAGCAATACACCGCCGCGTAAATGGTTTTTTGCGATCCACTCAACATCTTCGATGGCGTCCTCAATATTGTTAAGATGGATCAAACCGATTCCAGCACGACGCTCAGGTTGTTCCGCACAGAATTCCGCCAGCCAGCGATTATGCGCGCGCATTCCGGCCAATTGATGTTCGTACTGTTTCGGCGATGGCGGGGCTGAGATATGAAAAGGGGCGTCGTAGAATGGGGGCACGGTGTTAGGAAAAATTACCTCACCCACCACACCGTCACCGAGCAGATCGGACAAACGCTCCTTGGAGTCCCAGTTTTTGTTCTTCTTGGTACCGACGTGTTTTTTGGCAGGATTTTGGTAGCTGCCCCGCCACGCGTCAAAGTCCTCTCGGTACTTGGGATCCAGGTAGTCGCGATAGGCCTCTATCGATGCGCCCGCATGGGTATCGGCGGTGATCACGATGTAAGGGTTATTGCTCATAGGTGGTGACCGCGCTAAACGGATGCAGCATAGAACTGCTGATAATATTTTCGGATTTGGTGAATAGGGCCGTCACCATCACACAGCACCGGATTCTCGTGGAATTTTTTATGCTCCCATATGGGAACATCCTGACCGTGCTGTCGAGTCACCTCACCAATAAAAGCGTCGGCAAGTATCTGCGTCGCTTTGATATTGCCATCCATAATTTTGAAACTGAAACGCATAACCGTCTCGTGGTAGTCAGCATCTACGGGTGTTCCTGTGACGATAATCAGCGTCTCACCAATCCCCTGGAACCGAGTGATTCCGACACTGCCACCGTGAGACTCAATATCCACACTGCCTTTGACTTCACCTTTTCCGGTAGTAAAGGTCAGCCCCTGAAACGCACGCATTATGTGCCCATCGAAGGTAAAAGTTTTTTCGGGGATATCCGGTGTTCCATGAACAAAATGAAAGTGTGGGGAATCGACAACATTTTCTGCCATTTCCTGCGGGTGACTGCGCACTCTCGCCGTATGGTACATCGGCTCCATCCAGCCGTCGCTGCACCAGTCGGGGACTTCGGGAACTTGCCACTTAGGCGCCTCGCCATAGGGATGGTGCCACATGAACACAATGCCGTTTTTTTCACAGGTGGGATAGGTATTGAGTTGCGCTTTGGCAGGGATTCGCTTTGCGTATGGGACCTCAACACATTGACCACTACCATCAAACTTCCAATGGTGAAACGGGCAGCGTATGTCGTCGCCTTCGACTGTGCCGCCATGACCAAGATGTGCGCCCAGGTGGGGACAATAAGGATCGATGACATGCGCCTGGCCATCTTCGCCTCGATACACGACAAACTCCTTACCCAGATATTGTACCGTCTTCACTTCACCGGCGGCCAAATCTTTGGATTCGGACATCCTGAACCAACCGAAAGGCATGGGAAGAGGAATTCGCTCACTCATATAAAATAGCCTCGTACCCTGAGAAACTAACTCCACCGATGATCTAATGACCTCAGTATACTGTTGATAAAGTATAGCCCAAGTGCCCAGCACTGACTATCTTTATAAGACGGGTGCCTGATGATAATATGGCGCCCTCGCGGCTCAGCCAACACTGCGGATAGCACGGTACTTTTTAAGGACTCAGTTAATGGAAAAACCCTGGTTGATAGGCATTGATCTTGGTGGCAGTGGCGCACGTTGCATACTGGTAAACCGATCTTCAAAGGCGATGATCACCGCGAGCGGCAGTTGGCAGTTCTCTTCCGCTCCGGGCACCTTCGCCACCGGTTTTGATATCGACCTTGACGAAGTTTGGGCGGTGACGGGAAAGGCCTGTCGTGACGCCCTGCTGCAGGCAGATATCGATCCTTCCAGCGTAGCGGCAATGGCGGTATCGGCGATGCGGTTCAGCACAGTTCTGCTGGATGAAAACGGTTCCAGCCTGCTGGCTGTTCCCAATTTGGATGCCCGTGCCGCGGGAGAATATTTTGAAATCGCCGGTAAGTTGGGTCCACAACTTCTGCAAGAAACCGGCACGTGGCCCTTACCACTGCACGCCGCATCACGTCTTCTATACTTGAAAAACCAACAGCCCGACA
Organism: Haliea sp.; assembly: GCA_002862985.1. GTDB lineage: Bacteria > Pseudomonadota > Gammaproteobacteria > Pseudomonadales > Halieaceae > Marimicrobium. Next base: position 1,726 of record PKCY01000202.1, on the reverse strand, counting down.
CCTACGCCCGAGTCCGTACCCTCTTTGGCATGGGGGAATGGCTTAACTATCGACTCAGCGGCGTGCGCGCCATGGACGCCTCACTGGGAAGTGCCACCGGCCTGTTCAGTCTCACAGAAAGAGCGTGGTGCTGGTCATTGATCGATGCATTAGACCTGCCGCGGGAGATCTTTCCAGCGGTGATCGACTCCGGTTGTCCCCTCGGCAAGTTAACAGCAGAGGCCGCCGCGCACCTGGGACTGTCCGCCGATGTCATGGTGGGCATGGGCGGCGCCGATACCCAGTGCAGCTTAGTGGGCAGTGCCGTGATAGAACCCCAAGAATGCGCAGTCGTGGCAGGCACTACTGCCCCGGTGCAGGTTGTGCTTGAGAAGCCGCTATTCGACACCCATGGAAAATCGCTGGGCAGCCATCATGTAGTGCCCGATCGCTGGGTGCTGGAAAGCAATGGTGGCGCCATGGGCGAATCCATAACGCTTATGGCCCGGATGCTGTTTCCTGATGCACCGGAGCCGGAGCTGAGGTTACTGGCGGAGGCTGCGCTATCTGAGGCGGGCGCCGCCGGCATGCTCTCCACCGTGGGCGCGGAAGTAATGAACATGCAATCCCCGACTTTTCCGGTGGGACACATCACCATGAGTCACCTCTACGGTGGCAGTAACATCGAGCCAAGACGCCATCTGGTGCGCGCCCTTGTGGAGGGATGCAGTTGCGCGGTTCGCGCCAATCTCGATCAACTGGATTCAGTGCTGAAAAATAATAGCCAAAGGAGCACTAACCCCGCTAGTGTCACCTTATGTGGCGGCATGTCACGCAGCGATACTTTTTCGCAGCTGCTGGCGGATATCACAGCGCGCAAGATTGCTGTACCGCAGACCTATCAAACGTCTGCACTAGGCGCCGCCATCTGCGCTGGCGTAGCGACGGGTGCTTACCCGGACTTTGCTTCTGCCTGCACAGACCTCTGCAATCAGCGCAAACATTTCAGCGCACAGTCAGAACACGCCGACGTCAATCAACAACTCTACGACACCTGGTCTCGTTTTCGTAAGCAGGCGGAAACCACAACCGCTCCGATTGCCGTCGATCATCTGTTACCGAGGGTGTTGATAGAACATCCAAAGGGACAAGCGACAGGCACTGCACCCACAACCAGAGTGCAAGCGCTGGTTACAGCATCTTTTGATGAAGACTCTCTGGCCAACCTAAGAGAAAAGATGGACGTTGAATACGCCAGTTTTCGCGAGGTCAAGCGTCTGCTCACTGGCCCCAAACTGGTAGGTGCATTAAAAGGTAAGCAGATCTTCGTCACGGAAGTAGATGTGCTCGACGCCAATGCATTGAGCCAGTTGCCGGATTTGCGCGTGGTTGCAGCCTGTCGCGGCAACGCGGTGAATGTCGATGTGGAGGCCTGCACCGCCTTTGGTATCCCTGTGCTGTTCGCACCTGGTCGCAACGCGGTGGCAGTGGCCGATCTTGCGGTAGGCTTCATGATCAGTCTCGCACGCAAATTACCCGCAGCGACACAGTTCCTGGGGCAGGAGGAATGCACGGCCGGGAATATGGGTAAGATGGGCCAGGCCTTCAATCAGTTGCAGGGCCGTGAACTATGGCGCAAAACCATCGGTCTGGTGGGGCTCGGGGCAGTGGGCCGCGCGGTTGCACAACGTCTAGGAGGTTTCGACGTCGAGATTTTGGTGGCCGACCCGTTTGTCACCCCCGAGCA
>PKCY01000225.1 GCA_002862985.1 Haliea sp. | reverse complement strand
ATCGTTTGGATCGAGGGTAAGGCTGGTCGTAGGCAAATGGCAAAACTGCTGTTCCACAATGCCCATATCCGGCTGACGACGCCTGAAGCGTTCGAGGTTCACCGGCAAAATATTGAATGGGGGGTGCAGTTCAGCGAAGACCGTATCCCGGAGGGCGCTTTGGGCATTGACCTTCCCACGCGTAAGATTATGCACTGGGCATTACAGAGCTGGAAGCGTGTGCAATTCCTGAATCGTTACTTGGCTGGGACGTGGTTGCCGCGTCTGCAAATGGACTGGCGCACGGCACAGGGGTGCGCGGCACATTTTGTCATTTTAGCCGACGCGTCAATGACAACCGTTGATGATTACCTCTGCGGTGGTCGAGCGGTGCAGCGATTTTGGCTGGAGGCGACGCGTCAGGGCTTACAGTTCCAGCCGGAAATGACCCCGGTTATTTTCTCGCGCTATGTGGCTCAGGCGCGCAAGTTTACCGCAGTGGAGGCAGAGGCGAAGCTTGCGGAGCGTTTGGCTGGAGATTTGAGTCGAATTCTGGGTGACGGCGCATCCCCGCTGCAAAGAGTCTATATGGGGCGTATCGGTTTTGGCGCGGCGCCGCAATCACGTTCCGTGCGGCCCCCTTTGGAACAGCTTCTCGTCGAACGTCCCCGTTAGCGCAGAATGTCCCGGCCATTGACGTCCCGTCCCAAAACACGCTTGTTATTTTTTGCGGAGGCAGTAACGCTCGCTCACGTTGCGCGCCCCGTCGCCTTGGCCCAGGCGCTCGATGAACAACTCTTTGATGTTCACCTGGCACACCATCCACGCTACCGCCAGTTGCTGGGCAGCCTCGCGTTTAGCGAGCATGAAATCAATTCGATATCGCCGCAGCAATTTATGCTGGCACTGGCGGGTGGGAAGCCCCTGTATGATGTGAGCACGCTCTGTTCATATGTAGAGGAAGACCTGAGAGTAATTGATGTCGTTAAGCCGGATATCATCGTTGGTGACTTTCGGCTGTCCCTGGCCGTAAGTGCTGAGCTCGCAGGCGTGCCTTATATTGCGCTGAGTAACGCCTATTGGTCACCTTATTGTGAGCAGCGGTATGTTGTGCCCGATCTGCCCATTACCCGCATTTTGTTGCCCGCGTTGGCTCAGCACTTGTTTTCGCTGGTGCGTCCCCTGGCGTTTGCGCTGCACTGCCGTCCGATGAACAAAGTGCGACGACGCTATGGATTGCCAAGTCTGGGCTATGATTTGGGAGAGGTTTACACCCACGCGAATTACACGCTCTATGCGGATGCGCCCGATTTGTACCGCATGCGTAAGCTTCCACCGAACCACCGTTTCATTGGGCCAATAGTTTGGTCACCTGAATTTCCTCGGCCTGATTGGTGGCAAAGTCTGTCATCGGAGCGCCCGATTGTTTATGTGACCCTGGGCAGTTCTGGACCCGCGGGTCTACTGCCCATGCTATTAGCGACGCTTGGACGCCTTAACGTGACCGCTCTGGTTTCCACAGCAGGCGCGCCAGTGCCATCCTTGGTGCCAGAGAATGTGCGCGTGGCATCTTATCTGCCCGGCGAAGACGCAGTGAAAATGGCCAGTCTGGTCATCTGCAATGGGGGCAGTTCGACCACCCATCAAGCGTTGTTGCAGGGGGTCCCGGTGGTTGGTCTGCCCAGCAACCTGGATCAGTATCTGAATATGGCGGCTATAGAAAAGAGCGGTGCCGGGCAGTGGCTGCGCGCAGGTTCCTGCGAAGTAAAGTCGCTGCATTCTGCTGTGTCCCGTGTGCTCGACGATGTCGTCACGCGCGCAGCCGCCCGCCGGCTCGCCGTGCGGTTTACCGAATACGATTCAGCAATCGAGTTTCAAAGAATCATCAAACAGATTGGGGAACACCCTGAGCGACGCAGGCCGGCCGGCAAAGATTGATCGAATTTAGCTTGGATATCCCTATCGGATTAGGTTTTGTACTTCAGGTTGCGGTTCTTCGGGGAGCGCTGCTCGATAGGTTGATTGGTTGAATTCTGTAGATTAATCAATGAGGTAGGTATAAGATTTGCCCTATTCAGATGCTGGGCGGGATTAGCATGCGAAAGATAACAATGGGCCAGATCAGTTTCTTCCTGACTCTTCTGAGTTTAAGCATTCTGTTGGCCGTGGTAAGCACTATTTTTCTTGCTCGCAAGGACTGGTTGGGCGATTTTTACGGGGTGATTTTTATCATCACGCTCATTGTGCTCGTCTACCTCTGGGCTTTTGTTGTGTATCGGATTTTTCTGCGCCTATGTCCACTTCAGGAAGGTTATATCGAACCCGGTTCACAGGCGGAATTTGCCGCACAGGTGAATATATTGTTCTATTTGATGCTGTTTAACACCCTGATTCGCACTGATTTTTTACCCGTTCCAATTAAAACGCTGGTGTATTCTTTACTGGGTGCCAAGATCGGGTCGAACAGCTTCAGTCCCGGTACAATACTCGATCCGCCCCTGACTGAAATTGGGGATAACACCATCATCGGTCATGCTGCGACCTTATACTCCCACGCGATCGAGGGCAGCCACTTTGCATTGGAGCGGATTATCCTGGGAAATAATGTGACTGTCGGTGCGCACGCGATCATTATGTCCGGCGTCTCCGTGGGCGACGGTGCCATAGTGTCGGCGGGTGCTGTGGTGAAAAAGGGCACGCAAATCGCGCCCGGGGAACATTGGGCAGGCGTGCCTGCACGGAAAATCGAAACAACAATCAGTGGCGGTAAATGATCTGCACATCCGTTACACCCTGCGGTTTTGAAAATAGTCAGGTACGGCGACGAGGGTTTAAAGTAGTCGTTATCAACAAGTTGTGGTTGAGTAGTGCAGTCAGAGCTCAAGTAAAATTTTGCAGTTCCACAGACGATGTTTTTGGAGAGTGACTCGACCCTATGAATAAATTAATTACAAAATGTTTTGTGGTGGTATCTGTCTTCTTGGTCGTTTCGTGCGCAAGAGACATGACCTCTGAAGAGCGTATCGCCAAAGCCCGTGATTACATCGCTGTCGGCGATTATGCTTCGGCCAATATCGAACTTAAAAGCGCGGCATTAAAGGATCCGGGCAACGCTGAGATTCGTAGCGAAATGGTCGGCGTGGCAGTGACCCTGGGCGATGGTGCGGCCGCAGAAAAAGAGATTCGTCGCGCGGTGGAACTGGGCATGCCGCCTGAGCAATTAACCTTGCTGCTAGTCAGTGCAATTTATCTGCAGGGCGATTTTGAGAGGGTGATCTTGGAGACCGAGCACTTTCCTGTGCAGTTGGAGGGGCCGTTCATGGCCGATATTCTGGCCTATCGGGCGCACGCGCAAATGCAGCTACAACAATACAAGCTGGCAGACGCCACCATAGCGGAGGCGCTAAACCGCCATAATAATTCAGCGCTGGCGGTGCATGCCAAAGCCAGTTATGAGGCGCAGGTGGGTCGAAGCGAGACGGCGATGACTCTGGCTAAAAAAGCTGTAGAAATTGCCCCTGGATCAACCGAGGCCTGGGCGCTGATTGGTGATTTGTATGCTGCCGAAGGCGCGTTGCCTGAGGCGGTGGAAGCTTACGATAAGGCGATTGAGAGTCGTGAATATGCCTCTTTGGTGTTGGCCCGGCGCGCGCTGGTGCTGGCGCAATTGAAGAAATATCGTGCGGCGAATGCTGATATTCGGTGGCTGCAGGGCGCCGGCTATAGTAATGAACCTTATGTGAATTTTGTAAAAGGCTACATCGCTTTTCGGCAATCGAATTACGCCGCGGCAACGGCAGCACTGGAAAAATCGGTGGGATTTGACGAGGAAAATCCGCTCAGTAAATTGTACCTTGTCGCCAGTTATTTAGAGGAAGGGAAGCTGGAGCAGGCTCAGGTTATTGCCAATCAGCTTTACTACACTATTCCCAATTCTGTTGAAGTTGCGCGCATGTTTGCTTCTCTGAATATCCGACAGCAGGATTTTGGCGCAGCTAAAGACAGGCTTGGCACTTTGCTGGAGGTTCAAGAAGACGATGCTGTGGCGCTGGGAATGCTGGGTTCAATGGCACTAATGGAAGGGAAGGGAGACGAAGCGGTCGGTTATTTACAACGTTTGTCCGTTCTCTCACCGGATGATGAGTCGGTGCAGAAAATGTTGAATCTGGCGATGACCATGCGCGGCGACTATATTTCGGAAGTGACCAGTGCGTTGGAGCAGCAGGTGGCGTCTGAGGATTATGACCGGATGCTCCTGTCGGCCGCCGCTGCGCTCAAACAGGGCCAGCTGAAAGAAGCGGTGGCGATCGCAGAGAATCTCCAGCAGCAGTTTCCTGACAGTGTAGGGCCGCTCAAAATGCTGGCTAGCATCCACCTGTCTGTCAACGACTGGCGCACGGGACAGGCGTTACTAGAGCAAACGTTGTTGCTGGATCCCCTGGAACCGTCTGCGGTCAAGACGCTGGCGAAAATATATCTTAGTACGGGGGAGGAAGCGCGCGCGATGACGCTTATCTCCGCCTATTTGAAAGCATTCCCGAACGACAAAGAGGCTATTGGTATTCGGGCAGAGCTGATTGTGGCAACCCGCGATTACGAGGAGGCGGAAAAGTACTTAATCGAATCGCGCGATCAGGATTCTGGTAATCTGGAATTGCAGGCGCGCTTGGCCACCTTGTACTTTGAAAACGGCAGGTACGAACAGGTGTCGGTATTGACTGAGAGCATGAGCGACGACGATATCAGGATGCAGCCTGCCCTGATGGAACTAAGAGGGAAATCACTTTATATTCTCAGCAATGAAGAGGGCGCGGCGAATGTCTGGGATAAATGGGTCGATCTCGCCCCGGACTCCGTATTGGCTAACTTTTATAAGGGGGATTCCCTGGCAAAGGCGGGCCAACTGGAGCTGGCGCTTCAGTCTCTGGAGGTCAGTCGCGAGCTGAAACCGTTGTACCTGCCGGCGCGGATCGCCATTGTTCGGGTAACGGCGCAGGCGGGGGATATGGAAAAGGCGTTTGCCGAAATGCAACAGCTCCGGTCAGAACTCAGGGAAGAGCGCGGCGATATTTGGTATACTCAGGGCTGGTTAGAAGTAATGGCTGGCGACTATGCGGAAGCCGCGCAGTCACTACAAAAATCGGTATCGATAGAGCCCACTCCGGAAACAGTAGTGCTGCTTGTGAGCGCGCTCAACTCGGAGGGAGAGGCCGATGAGGCTCTTGCTGCGCTGGAGAGTGGGCTAGACACGTTCCCGCGTAATACTGGGCTAATAGCAATACTTGGGCAAACGTATATCAGTAGCGATGAAACGGAGAAGGCAATAGTATTGTATCAGCGCCTGCTGGAGATAACGCCCGAGTCTGTTTTGGCCCTTAACAACCTCGCGTGGCTGCTGAGAGATGAAAACCCGTCACAGGCATTAGAATACGCCACCCGAGCCAGCGCTCTGGCGCCTGAAGACCCTTACGTACTCTCCACAATGAGTGTGTTATTAGTGGGTGCGGGTCAAACCGCAGAGGGAGAGCAAATGCTGAGGAAAGCAGTCGCGCTGAATCCGGATAATATGCAGGTAAAATTGGACCTGGGAGAGTTACTGATGAAGTTGGGCAATGCCGCCTCGGCGGAGCCCTACCTGACTGCTGTCATCCAACGTGGGCAGAGCGAGGCCCAGGTGGCAGAGGCTACCTCTTTGCTGCAGTCAATTAATCCATGAGGGCAGGAAATGGGCGGTAGCGCGGGCCTTGATCTGCTGTTCAGGGCTCGCTGTAGCGGGCTATCGGTGTTAAATACACGCAGAGAACCTTTTATCTGCCCGAATAGTGCCGAAAAACTGTCAGTTTTTTTTACATATGAGCATTAGAAAGAACCCGGAACCTAAAGAGGGATATATAAGCAACTGTTTTCAAAAGATAAAATAAAAATGGCACAAGGTTTGCTTTATATATCGGTAGCAATCGCCGACAACAGACAAGTTAGATGGGTTCCGGGGTCGGAATAAGGTTTTTAGTAGAATTACGAAGGAGATGGGCATGAAATCAGGTAAAAACAAATTCGCGGCAGTGCTTGCGGGTGCTGCTCTAAGCCTAGGTGCCGGCCAGGCGTCTGCCGACGTATATGGGCTGAGTTCATTGGCAGTCGATAACTTGAACATCATCTTCAACGCAACGGGCGGTGCCGCTGGAGCGTTCACATTCACTACGGATGCCAGTGCCACCCTCAATGGCGCCGCGGGCGCAGGAAGTGGAATCGCTACCTGTGGCGGCCTGTTTGCGGTGTTTAACACCTGCAATGGTGCAGCCCCCAGACTGAGCAGCCCAGTGCAGAACGCACCCGGTGGCGGCGTAATGCGCGGTCAGGACGATTTCACCCAATTTGGGCAGGTAGCGGAGTATTCCAATGCGCAAGCCTCAATTATCAGCGCGTTCCTTCTTTTGGACCCTACGACGTCAACATCCGCTATAGCTGAGTCTAATTTGCAGACAGGATCAATTGCTGGGGCCAGCACGGGTGTTCAGTCCAATACGCAATTGGACTTGGAATTTTCGGTTGGGGCAGGCGGAAGTTTTAGCATTGCCTTTGATGCACTGCTGGATGTGCTCACGGAAGTGAACGGAGGGGATGTGGGTCTCGCGCAGGCGAACTCTAGCCTTACCGTTACTTTACAGAAGGAGGGAAACACCCTCGTTGATTGGGCGCCAAACGGGACAAATGGAGTACAGGCTTGCGCGGCAGGACTAACGTGTACTGCAGCGGAGGCAGCATTTGACCTGAACGTATCCAGAAGCAGCTCAGGTGCTCCAAACGCTGAGGAGGGTTCAGGTTCATACTCACTCGATGTAACGGGTCTCACAGGTGGCAACTACACGCTGGCATTGGCTTCAACCCAATCAACCACGGTCTTGCGTAGCCCTCAAATACCGGTACCCGGTACCCTGATATTGTTCGGAACTGCTTTGCTGTTGGGGGCGCGGGCACTGCGGCGCAAGGCAACGTAAGCTCTAAACAGGCTTTTAACAGCCAAGATACGTCAAAAAACCGCGCCGTAACAGGTGCGGTTTTTTTGGGCCTAGAAATAACGCGTCAGTTCTATCCCCAGATAGTCATCGTCTTCGATGAAGTACAGATTGTCCTTGTCATCAGTGTTGGTGGTAAACCGTAGCTCCATCCCCAGCGACCAGTAGTCACCTAAACGCCGTGAGGCCTCGATATTGCCAAATACGGACTGGGTGTCCGTGTCGTAGAGAATCCCGGCCAACGCCATGGTGCTGTCGATGTCGTTAGCGGCCAGCCGTAAGCCCACATAAATATCGCTTTGCAGGCCGTTGATGGCCTCATCACCGCGTTCGTCGTAGTGGTACTCCAGTAATACGCCCAGGTCTGCTGGCGTATCGGCCACACCAAAGCTGGTGCGTTCGAAGCCGCTTACATAGGCGTAATAATCCATCAGGGTATTGCGGTTGTAGATTGCTTCCAGCTTCCACAGCCAGGCACCCTTGGTCGCCTGCACGTCCAGACTGGTCTGTTCTATCTGCAGGTACAGAGGTAAGAGCTTGAGTTGGCCGCCGGTAGCGTCGCGAATCAGATAGGGCTCCCGGCTGGTACCGGAGAAGTGGGCCAGGCCGATATCCCAGTCGCCCACGTAATGGCTCCAGCGCAGTGCAAAATCAACATGCTTTTCTTTGGAGCCCGATTCATATTCGGGATGGCGGGTATCGACCGCCGGTTCGGTCCGCAAGCGACCATGCTTTCCTGGAAATGTTCTGTCTCGGAAATACGGTAGAACATACAACTGCCAATTACCCCAGTCATTGAGGTAGTCGAGATTTAGCATTGGCTGGCCGAGCTTTTCCTCTCCGTCGATGTTCTCTACCAGGTCGGTCTGGTTGATGATGTCGACAAGATGCTGAGATTCGGTAACACCCCAGAACACTACATCAACGCCCATTTTGAAAGCCCAGCGCTCATGCTCCAGGCGCCAGTAAAGTTCGCGGATATCCGCATGCGTCCTGTGATCATCGGCGGTGTCGTAGCGAAAAAACGGACTGAACCCGAATTGCTGGCTCCCGCCTGCCCAGTCCACGTAATACTCAGGCCTGAACGCCAGGGAAAAGTCCTGGTCCTTCTGATTCGAGAACTGTGGCGACTGAAAGAACAGGCGAGAATCCAGGCTGACGTAGCCCGACCACTCTCCCGTATATTCAACTGGTGGCTCCGAAGGGCTGGTGGCGGCTGTGGTCGGCGGCCCCGTTCGCGATGCTTTTCCGGCACGCTGGCCTCTGGTGGCGTGTTGTAAGGGAGCCGCTCTATTGCCCCCACTGTAAGCAACCAGAGTCTCTCCTTCGCCACTGTGTAGATCAAGGACAAGTCGATGACCGCGGTTTTCATGGGGCTTGAGTACAAAGGCCTGTGCATCTGTGCCAGGATCAACATTGATCAAATAGCGTAATGAGCCAGGCACCTGACTGTTAATAAGGATGCCGCGAATTGGCGTGCCGCTCAGGGGAACGGAGCTTGAGTCTATACTGGACTGTCCGCCAGCTAATTCGACAACTACCCTGGTAGGGTTTTCCAGAGTCGATAAACGGTATGTCACTGGTCCGGAGAGATCAAAGACCAGTCGTGTGTTATCTGGGCTTAGGCCAACGCGAATATCCTGCACCTGTATTGGGTCGATGTCGGTGATATTGCTGAGCGCGCGCTGCTCATAGGACATCGCAGATAGGAATACCGCTATGGATAATGCAGTCCGTTTCACCGGCAGCCCTTCGGTAAGTTCAGCACGCTAGCGGATACGTGAGAGGGCGCCGGGATTAAAATTCGAATCCTTTAACCCTGTCCGAAATTGAAAATTCTGATATTTCAGTGTGGTACTTTTTCCTGTCTGGTGATTGGTCATTCTCAATTCCTGAGCGCGCCAGTACTGGTCAAGGTATTGCTGATAGTCAGCGGCGAGCATGGTCTTCAATAGTGTATTTTTGCGATCGTAGTAGTCCACGCGTTGCAGTCGGTAGTCCTTTTTATCGAGCCAAGCTATTTGTTTGGTGTAGCCAGAGTTCTCGTCAGTTGGTGTGCGTTCTACTACAAAGCAGAGTTCGCCTTCGAGGGACTCATCGCGCAAATAGCGGTAGGCATATTTTTCGACTTCCTGAGAGGATAAATCTTCGTAGGCAAACTCGCTGCCCATAAACGGGCCCGATTTGTCAGCGGAGGAGATTCTCTTGACGCGCTTTAACGCTGGTAGATAGAGCCATTGCTCATCAGGAGTCGTTTTGTGCGTAAAGGTCAGAATAGCAGTGCCTTTTAAGTCCCTGGGGCGATCAAACACCATAATATTTTTATCGCCATCAGCGGGGACCTCCAAGCTCATCTGTCGCATTTCTCGGCGGGATAATTCTCCGGCGGAATTTTCGATTAACATGGCCAGGTCAGCGGTACTGTCGCCAAAGCCATTGTCGCGGCTATCGGCTTCGGTGGCTATGGCTAATCCCTTTTCAGCGGCGGATTCCGCCTGTACGAGAGGGCCTTGAGTTAGAACAATGCTTAAAATAAGTGTACTGAGGCGGATGGCGTTTGCCGAGCGAAAATCGCGATAGGCGAGTGATCGGAATATGTTCTTCATGTCCTGCTTTCCTTAAGACGCATTTTTTTGTCTGAGTCGATAAGCCAGTCATCAAACTTAATCAGTAGAGCGGGTAAGAATAGGAGATCGAGCACTATTGCGACAGCGATAGTCAGCGCTACTAGCAGTCCCGAGGTTGAATTCACCGCAAAATCAGAATTGGCGAGAATCAGGAAGCCAGCGCCCAGTACGATGGAAGTAGACACGAGGGCGCTGCCTACGGTGGTAAAGGTGTAGTGTATGGCCTGCACTGGGCTCAGGTTTTTTAGCCAGCGCGCCTCCCGGTATCGAACCAGAAAATGGGTGGAATCATCCACGACGATTCCCAGGGTCAAGCTAAAGACTACTGATGCGGCGATATTTATTTCGCCCGCCACGGCGCTCCAGATACCTAGAATGACGAGCGCGGGAAACAGGTTGGGTAAAAAACTTAGCATTCCGTATTTAACCGAACGGAAAGCCACGATCATGCACAGGGAGATTACGACAATGGCGAAGAGAGACCCACTAAGCATGCTGTCGATGTTACGTAAACCAATGTGTGCAAAGCTGATCGACTGGCCTGCTCCGCGGGTCACTATTTGAGGTGTATTGGTTTCCATCCATTGGCGCACTCGCTCTTCAAACGCGATAAGTCCCAGGGACTTTTGGTTCTTAAGTACAACAGAGACCTTCAAGGCCGATTTGTTTGAGTTCACTTGATGAGTGACATCCAGTCCATAGGGAACGGATATTTCATAAAGCAAGAGGTATTGGGACGCCATTGCTCGGGAATCAGGTAATCGATGCCAGGCCGGGTCATCATCGTGTAATACCTGATTCAGGCGTTTCAATGTGTCGGTAAACGCCTCCACATTGGCGACCTCTGGCTGGGTTCTCAGCCAATCGACAAACTTCGCTACCTCATTCAGGTATTGCGGATTCACCACACCTTGTGCCTGACCGGCATCGATAGAGTAGTGCAGCGACTGCGTACCAGACAGTTTTTTCTCAACCACATCTATTGCGCGTGTCAGTGGCACTGCGCTGGAGAAATAATTCGTCGGATCGTCATTCAACTCCATACGCGGTACAAAACTGATGGTGACAAGAATCAAAATGAGTGAGGCCCAGAAAATTCGATTGTGGTGTTGGGTAACGAAGTTGGCCAGCCCTGTCATTGGTAGACCGGTAGCCGTTCGTGCGTCTGATTTAAACGGCAATAGTAGGATGAGTCCCGGAAGTATCGTCACACTTACCCACAGTGCTCCCATTACGCCCACGGCCGAGATGGTGCCGAGCTCACGGAACGGGGGAGAATCACTGAAATTCATACTTAAAAAGCCTGCGGCAGTAGTAATGCTGGTCAGTAATACCGGGTAGAGCGTTTGTTGCAGGCTCGAAGTAAGAGCGACGCGTTTGTTTTCTCCAGCGCGTAGATGACTCAAAAACGTGCTGAGGATATGGACGCAATCTGCAATCGCCAGCGTCATGATGATGGTGGGTGCAGACACGTTGACGCTGTTGATACCGATTTCAGCCCAGCCCGCGTAGCCCATTCCCGTTAGAATGCTGAGTATGATGGCTATTACAGTACAGAGTGAAGCCGTGAAGGAGCGCAACAACAGGGCCAGGAGCAGTAAAACAATACAGAACATGAGCGGCATCAGGTTGACAGCATCGGCTGCTGTGACCTCGGCCAGCGACTGTTCTGTCAATGCCCATCCGGCGAGATAGATCTTAAGGTCAGGGTTGGCGCTTTCGACTTGGTCTCGAATTGCGCGGGCCGACTTTACCGAATCGGCTATGGCTGCAGCCTTTTTGGTTCCAGCCACATTCAGGCTCAGGCTAACATTCACTGCCGTTACTTCGCCGTCTGGTGAGAGAATACGCCCCACCAGAGCTTGTTGGGCTAGGGCGGTTGTCTTCACTTGTGCGATACGGTCTGTTGACAGGGAGGTGGCTTCCTCGATCAGCGGACCAATGTGTATGTCATCTCCATCGACCATCGGGTAGAGGTAGTTCGTAACCGAGTCAACGCGCTTTGAATTTGGAATAAGCCAAGACTGCGTCGTGATGGACTCGATGGAGGTTAGGGTTTTGGGAGTGAAGATATCGCCGTCTGCGGCTTCGATCACAAAAAGAATATTGTCTTCTTTGCCATAGGTGCGTTCAATCTGCTCTTGCGCCTGCAAATTGGGATCACCCTTATCAAAAAAAACTTTGATCCCTGACTCGAGATGCAACCGGTTTATACCCAGTCCCAGGGCGAGTATTAGAACAATACTGACAAGCATGATCCAGCGGCTATGCCCGACAACTATTCTTATGAACTTGTCTTTCGGTGTCATTTTCTAATCAGTAGCAAGAAGCGATGTGTGTTTTTCAGAGGAGGGAAAGGTGCCATGTTCATAGCGGATTAACCCGGCGATTTAAGGTTTTTAGCTGACCTGTTTAGGGCCTTTGGTGAGCTGTGGAGGCGCGAAGTTTTCGTCCGAGAATCTCATGTAAAGGCAGGTTAGACCCCGGCAGGTGCAGCTGCAACGATTTTTTTCTGGAATAGCTAATTAGGGGTGCGAAGAACTGCGGCTCGAAGGTTCAGCTTTCATGAGATTGACGCTGTGCCGCCAGAATCATCCTCGGATACTCTCGTTTGTCGTATTTTAGAGGCGATATAAGTGTTTCAAAGATAAGGAAGCCTAAGTTGCGATGTAAAACCTCTCCTGTTCTGTCGACAAGTTCGTAAAGAATTCGCGTTAATTCCACCAGATGTTCTCGTGATGCGTTCAAAAATCGACCATAACCAACTGTTTTTTATACCTATATACACCCCGAGTGCATAAATCTCCCTGGTTCAAATTAAGCTGCACAAGCGATAACTGAGACATCGCATAGTACACAGAAAAGGGCGCGCGATTGTGGCAATCGAGTTCAAGATTATCCGTAATGAACATTTATTACGCTAATATTATGCTCTGCGCGAAAAGGGCTTTCGCCAGGACCTCGGTGTGGAGAACTTTGATGGATCCGAGGATGCGCGTAATCGCCAGGGAGTACTATTATTTGGGGTGGAGAATGGCCGTTTTATCGACGTATCCCTCCAAAAAAAACGCTTATTTTTCTTATCATGGCACAGACAATTGCGCGGCGAAGTCCTGCTTGCTCATACCTCAGGGTCGCTTTGGTGTTGAGCCTGTGACGGGGGTCTCTGATGGTAGATAATAAATGGCAAATTCAACATAAAAAGCTCTTTGAGATGCTACTCTGTGCTAGAAGCTCCCAGCCCTTGACACTGTTTGGTGTAAGGAGAAGCAAGACGAAATGATCCATTTTTTTATGCGAAGCCTTTCAATCTTGATACTTAGCTGCGCTCTTTTTGCGTGTGGTGAAGACCTCACCAGCGAAGACCACCTTAATAGTGCCAAAGAACTTCTGACACAGTCCGCTAGTGAATCGGCTATTAATGAGCTTAAGACTGCGCTTACAAAAGACGTTAATAATGCTCAAGCTCGCGCTTTACTCGGAAGGGTCTATTTCGATTCCGGCGCTTACGAGAACGCCGAAAAGGAGTTGTCGAGAGCTTTTTCCTCAGGAGTAGATCCAAGTATCATCATTCCCGTGCTTGCCGAGGTCTTGTTGGGTTTAGGCGACTACGAGAAACTCGGTAAACTGACGCTTGATGGTCTCGATCCCTACAATCGTTCGACTGTATTGGCTGCGAAGGGTCTAGCCATGATCTATCAGGATGATCTGCTGGCAGCGTCGGAAATCATGGAAACCGCATTGAGCAACGAGCCAACTTCAGCCTATGCGCAGGTGGCCGCTGCACGACTTTCAATGGCGAATGGAGATTATCGCGAAGTACGCACTCGTCTGGCGAGCATTTTTGAAACCGATCCCACGTACGCTCCGGCATGGAATCTATTGGGTGACATTGAGAGCGCCGAAGGGCGGACGGCTGAAGCGGAAAAGGCGTATAGCCAGGTCATTGAGAACTCTAAGTACAGTTTTGACGCGATGCTGAACCGAGCAATGATGAGAATCTACCAGCGTAAGTGGGCGGCCGCGAAGGACGACCTCCTACGGTTGAATACGAAGTATCGGCAGGCGAAATTCCATCCCGGCGTCTACTTCGCCCAGGGCATCGTCCAGCTACACCAAATGAATTTCTTACAGGCTGAAAAGTCTTTCGTGCAGGCGGCTGAGTTTTCTGATGCCTACCCGCTTACATTTTACTATCTGACAGCGATTAATCTTGAAAAGGGCTTGATTCAGCAAGCCTACGATAAAATCTACAGGTTTCTGGCCTTGGTGCCTACCAGTGTGGCAGGTGTAAAGCTTGCCGCTAGACTGGAGCTCGAGCAAAAGGGATACGAAAAAGCTGAAGAACTACTACTGCCGATTGTCGCTGCGCAACCGGATGATTTGGAAGCCTTAAACCTTCTAGCAAATGCTTTACTGGCGCAAGGGAAAAGTGGAGAAGGTGTAGAGATACTGGCCAGAGTTGCGGAGTTGCAGCCCGACTCGGCCGAGGCCAAAACGCGATTGGGTGCAGGTTTTTTTGCTGAGGGTTCGGATGATTTGGGTATCGAGATACTTAAGGACATATTGGCAACCGACCCAGGTTATGAGCAGGCCGATATCTTGATTGTGTTGAATCTGCTACGTCGCAATGACGTGGAAGGCGCTCTCCGCGCTGCAGCCGAGTATCGAGAACGCAATCCAGCCAGCGTTACATCTTACAATCTCCTTGGACGTTCTTATGTTGCCAACGAAGATCCTGATCGCGCAAAGGCCGCATTCAACAAAGCACTTCTGCTAAGCCCGGGTGACCCTAGTGCAAGTCACAGCCTCGCGAAATTCGAGCTGGAGGCGAAACGTTATGAGTCAGCACGCCGCCATTATGAGGTGGTGCTACAGCACAATTCTGACCACATGCCCACGTTGTTGAAGATTGCCGCATCGTATGCCGTTGAAGGTAATGAGCAAGAGATGCTCAATAGTATACAGAGCATACTGGTATCTCATCCACGCGCAATGGAGCCGCGATTAATTAAGGCGAGATACTTTATCGCCATGGGGCAGTTGGACAAAGCTGAACCCATATTTGACGAATTGACGGACGAACAAAAGGAGAGCCCGAGCGCTCTGGTTACAATCGCAGCTTTTGAGTTGGCAGTGGCCCGCTATAACCAGGCGATAGTTACGCTCGATAAGTTGACGGATTATCTGCCCAATGTAGGCCAGTATCACTATATGAAGTCTAAGGCCCATGCGGGTTTAGGGGATATTGAGGAGCTAACAGCCGAGCTGAAACGCGCGGTAGAACTCAGTCCGAATCACTTTTATGCCAAGATTGCCCTGGCACGCCTGGCACTCCTTTCTCGCAATATGGAAGCCTTTGATCAGAGATTGGCTGAGCTCAAAGTCATCTCGCCTGAAAATCCGGACGTTTTGAAACTGGAAGTCGCCTCGGCACAAGAACGTGGTGACAATAAGTACGCTTTGCAATTATTGCAGAAAGTACTCGAACGGGCTCCAACTACCGACAATGCGATTGCAGTTGCAGTTCACCTGGAGTCAGTTGGCGACGTTGACGGAGCTATCGTCCAGCTACAAAAATGGGCCGCAGATCATACCGGCGATATTTTTGTAAGAGAGAAACTGGCTGAGTTGTATGGCAGTGTAAACCGTGTGGGAGGTGTCATATATCAGTATCGGGCGATCTTGAAGATTGAGCCCGCTCACGTAGTGGCACTGAATAACATCGCATGGTATTTGCAGGAAGATGACCCTGTACAGGCTTTGGCTTTGGCAAAGCAGGCATTTGCATTGGCTCCTGATTCCGCCTTAATACTCGATACGCTGGCAATGACACAGATGCGGACTAACAACTTGGCTGAGGCCCGCAGATATATTAATCGTGCGCTTACACTCGAAGGGGATAGCCCCGAAATGCGGTTTCATGAAGCTCAAATCAGTGCTAGGGAGGGCGACCGGGAAGAGGCCGTCAAATCGTTAACTGCATTGCTGAACGAGAACATGCAATTTTCAGAACGAGCGCGTGCTGAGGTATTTCTAGAAAAGCTTAAGCAGTAAGTTAATGTGTGATCAGGATTGAACGTGCTCCCCCCATTAGAGGATCAGATCGCAGTCAGGATTTTATTCCCAGTTTCTCCAGCAGGTTATAAAGCGTTGGGCGGGTAATGCCCAGTGCATTGGCTGCGTCGGTAATACTCTGACTGTAATGGCTCATAGCTCGAATTATCGCTCTACGCTCCGCTTGCTCGCGTACTTCTCTCAAATTGAGTGGCATAGGCTCGGCGGCGGGTGCGCTTGTCAGTTCGAGGTCTTCTTCGCTAATGTGTTGACCCTCTGCCATTATTATTCCGCGTTTGATCCGGCTTTCAAGTTCGCGGACATTTCCTGGCCAGTCATAAGCTTCCATGGCCGTAATGGCTTCTGTGGAAAATCTTAACCCAGGGTTGTTGTACTCGATACCCATCTGATTCAGAAATGACTTTGCCAAGACTAGAACATCGCCTTCGCGGTCTTTGAGCGGAGGAATCTCCAGTACGATTTCACTAATGCGGTAATACAAATCTTCTCGAAACAGGCCTTTTGAAATCAAGTCCTGCAAATTTTGGTGTGTCGCGCACAGAATTCTCACATCTACCGGTATTTCTTTACGCCCACCTATTCGTTCGACCACCCGTTCCTGTAGGAAGCGCAAAAGCTTGGCTTGCAATTCCATCGGTAGGTCCCCAACTTCGTCCAGAAACAGTGTTCCCTCGTGAGCGTACTCGATTTTACCGGGAGTTTGTTTAGCGGCCCCTGTAAACGCGCCTTTCTCGTATCCGAATAATTCACTCTCCAGTAGATTTTCCGGAATGGCGGCGCAGTTTATGGCCACTAAAGATTTGTCGGAGCGTGGACTCAGTTCGTGAATAGCCTGAGCGCAGCGCTCCTTGCCGGTTCCGCTCGCTCCCAGGAGGAGGGTAGTGATATTGGAAGGGGCGATCTTTTCGATCGTGCGGCAAACTTTGAGCATCTGAGGGCTGGCTGTGATGATGCCTCTTAGGGGCATATTCTCATCGGATTGCTGCAGTCTTTGATTTTCGCGCTCCAGTTCGTACACATGATAGGCACGTTTCACAAGCAGCGCTAATAGCTCAGGATCTGCAGGCTTTTGATAAAAATCATAGGCTCCCAAAGCAATCGCCTTTACCGCATTAGCCCGGTCGTTGTCGCCCGTCACAATGATGACTTTTGTCTCGGGAGCCAGTGCGAGAATCTCGCTCAATGTGGCAAGACCTTCCGTAACGCCTCCCGGGTCTGGCGGAAGACCAAGGTCCAGCAATACTACTCCGGGTGGAATTCGGCGCAGACTGTTAAGGGCTTCGATGCGATCCCCGGTGATTGCTACTTCAAAGTCATCAAACGCCCAGCGCAGCTGACTTTGTAAACCCTTATCATCCTCTACCACTAGCAGGTGTTTGTTGTTTTTTTTCACCGATTGTTAACCTCTTGCTTGGCACTTTCATGCTTAACTTCAATTGTGTTTCCTGTTGGTATACTCACACGAAATAGTGAGCCCTGTCCTGGCGTACTACTGACGCTTATCTCACCACCCAGGTTTCGGATGAAATCTCGGCTTTCGAATGCCCCGATGCCCATGCCGGTAAGTCCCTTGGTGGAATCGAAAGGTTTGAAGAGACGGTGCCTGATAAATTGCTCTTCCATACCCGTGCCGTTATCCTCTATTTCCACAATGGCGCAACCGGGACTGTTCATCAGTCGGACAGACACCCGGCCCTCTTTTTCTGTTGCTTCTTGTGCGTTTTGTATCAAGTGACTGAACACTGTTTGCAAACGGTCATAGTCACCTCTTAGGGCATAGTCGCCATCTACTTGCGAAAACTCGGGGACCGGCACGCGCAGCTTACAATTAGCCACGACGCTTTCGAGCAATTCATCCAAATCAAGCTGTTGTAGCTCGGTTTGCCCCGCGCCACTGCGTAACTGTGCCATTAGTTTACTCATGCGGGTTACCGAATTGCTGACTGTATTGACCATGTCGTCAATGAACTCAGGGTTTTCTTTGTGTTTCTGAGCATTTGAGACCACAAGGGAAAGTTGCGCCAGGATATTTTTGAGATCGTGGATGACATAGGCGCTCAGACGGTTGAATGCTTCAAACTGTCGCGAATCAACCAGTGCTTTATCTGACTGGAATTGGGCCAGATGGCTTGCTGCTTGGCGGCCGGCTAACTTGAGCAGATCGCGATCTTCCCAGTTAAGATCTTTTACGGGTTCAGGTTCCCGCAACAGCAAAATGCCCTGTAGTCTGTCGTCAAACAGCAGGGGAATAACGAGCCATGCACGAGGAATTTCTGTCAACAGTGCGGGTAACTGCAGATTTCGATAGACGTCAGGCGCGCTTCGCCATTCGCGCAAATCAATGATCCATCCGTGCGCTTGCAACCACTGAGCCACATTACCAAGATCGATATCAGTTTTCAGTGGAGGCATCTCCCAGTTTGCCACGATATTGAATCTTCCATTATCTGTTAGGCTCCAAAGTATTCCTGATGGGCTCTTGGCGAGCTTGCTTACAGCACGAATAATATTTTTCGGAACATCTTTGTCGCCGCTTGCGAGCATACGCGTAAATTGCAACCATTCGAGACGGTAATCGTATTTGTAGCTAAAAAAGTTCTTGCTCAGCCATACTCGAGAGTGAGCCCGAATCTGGCCAGAGAAAAGCAATACAATCAGGGTAAGGCCTGCTGCACACAAAAACGCTATCTGGAAAACCCCACTCCAATCGCCCCCAAGATAGCGGATGAAATACGCGGCCAGAGCCATCGTGATTAGGTATATACCCGAGGCCATCAGTGTTAGCGAGTGGAAGGCAACGTGCCGAGATAGGTAAATGCCCTGATTGTCGTTTGACGGTTCGCTGCGATCAGTGCGAGCAATGCTGATAGCCATCAATGCAGCGGCCATCGTAGAGACAAAACCTCGCGCTTGCCACAGTGTTTGATCTAAATGACGAAACAGCAGGCCCTCGGCGTACATGAAAAAGTCAAACGCGAACAATATGCCCAGTCCAACGCACAAGTGCTTGGTTGCCCACAATTCATCCTCGTCGCTGTTGCGAAAAAATTGTTCCAGCAGCAACAGGCCCACGATAGACATTCCTAGCCAGGCGCTAAAGTTCACATAAATTGACACGTCGAAGGCAGGTGAAAACTTCTCTACGAGAGGTTCGACGCCGAACACTGCGGAGAGTATCAGTAAAATGGCAATGGTAAACCATGGCAACCAACGGTCAGTTGCTAATATGTGATTCGTGCCCTGTAGACGAGTACCGAGGAGCGTTAATATTACGAATATCCAGGAAGCGTTTCGGATAATTTCCGTCAACTGGATGAGTCTTATTTGCGGTTCCCACAGTAGTGTCGATACAGTCACCGCTGAGGCCCAAAGTGCGGTAAAGGCGGTAGCGGCCAGTAAGGCAGTGCCTAAAGGACTGTTTCGTCGGATGATGAAAGCCAGGATCATCACCATGATATAAGCGAGCGACGCCATACCGTAGCTGTAGAAGCCAATGTTGCCGAGTATGCTGGTTTGTGCGTCCAATTCTAAACTCACCAATTCGTGTACTACTTCACGTTCCGCGATAGCGGAGGCTATTTAGAAACATTATACTCTGCCTCTGTTAGATTAAACGCTGTTTAGGAAATAAGTGAGATGCGCCGCACACAATAATCGCGTGCTCATGTGGAGACCCAACCCAAGGAATTTGTCATAAGTTATGTCTGCTTTTGCTGCAATAGAGGTACAACTAGAGCAGGTTCCTTCCAAGTGGCTGGTAACCGGTGCTGCTGGTTTTATAGGGTCCCATTTGGTAGAGAAGCTTCTATTGCTTGGACAGAACGTGGTTGGCCTGGACAATTTTGCGACGGGTTTTCAGGCTAATCTTGATCAGGTTCGAGCCGCTGTGGGCGACAAAGCCTGGCGCAATTTCTCTTTCATCAAGGCGGACATCTGTGACATCAATGCCTGTAATGAGGCCGTGTCCGGTGTGCAGTATGTCTTGCACCAGGCAGCGCTGGGGAGTGTGCCACGCTCAATTGCCGATCCGGCGAAGACCAATCGCGCAAATATCGACGGTTTTCTCAACATGCTGATAGCTGCCAGAGATGCGGGCGTGAAGCGGTTCATCTATGCCGCATCATCTTCTACCTATGGGGATCACCCGGGACTGCCGAAGGTGGAAGAGGTCATCGGTCGGCCACTTTCTCCATATGCGGTGACAAAGTATGTCAATGAGCTCTATGCGGACGTATTCTCTCGTACCTATGATATGGACTGCATCGGACTCCGGTATTTCAACGTGTTTGGGCCTCGGCAGGACCCGCAAGGTGCTTACGCTGCGGTTATTCCTCGATGGTTCGAGCTTTTGTGTCAGGGAGTCGCGCCGCAAATTAATGGAGATGGTGAAACATCTCGAGATTTCTGTTTTATCGACAATACTGTGCAGGCCAATCTTCTGGCGGCAACCAGTGAAAACGCAGAAGCTTGCAATCGGGTATACAACGTAGCTGTTGGCGGGCGTACCAGCTTGAACGATTTGTATTGCGCTATTCGCTCGTTATTGGCTGAATCCGCGGCCGAGATAGCGCAGATTGAGCCGGTATACGCCGACTTTCGAAATGGGGATGTGCTCCATTCGCAGGCGGATATCAGCAGGGCTCGAGAATTGCTTTGTTACGAACCTTCCCATACGGTGGATCAGGGGTTGGCCGCTACCTGCGATTGGTTCTTGGGAAATCAAAGAAAGGATTTATAGCATATGGAAGTCGATACGATTGCGATTGTTGGCCTGGGGTATGTTGGTCTGCCGCTGGCGGTAGCTTTCGGTCGTTTGCGCCGAACCATCGGGCTTGACTTGAATGAAGAGAAGCTTACGCATTACCGGTCGGGTCATGATCCCAGTGGTGAAGTTGAGTCACAGCAGTTGGCCCAGGCGACTAAGCTCGAATTCTCCAGTGATGCGGCCATGTTGTCCGAGGCGCGGGTTATTATTGTCGTAGTGCCTACACCCATCGACCAGGCGCGGAGACCCGATCTTTCGCCGTTGGAGGGGGCTTGTCGGTCAGTAGCTGCCAACTTGCGACCGGGAACCACCGTGATTTTTGAATCCACCGTATATCCTGGTTGTACGGAAGAAATTTGCGTGCCGATATTGGAGCAAGTCTCGGGTTTAGTCTGGTCCGGCAGGGATTCAGTTGATACTGGGGAAGGGTTTTTCGTCGGGTACTCACCGGAGCGTATTAATCCCGGGGACAGGGAGCACCGGCTGGAAACCATTATCAAGGTCGTGTCCGGGGATACGCCCCAGACCCTCGATAAAATCGCCGATCTCTATGGTGAAGTCGTTCACGCTGGTACTCATCGGGCGGCGAGTATCAAGGTTGCTGAGGCGGCCAAGGTGATAGAGAACACACAGCGTGATCTCAATATTTCACTCATGAATGAACTGGCGCTGATTTTTAATCGTCTGGATATCGATACGTTGGACGTGCTGGAGGCGGCGGGTACTAAATGGAATTTCCTGCCCTTCAGGCCAGGGCTGGTCGGCGGCCACTGCATTGGTGTAGATCCGTATTATCTGACGTATAAAGCAGAGGCCGCGGGGCACCATCCGCAGGTGATTCTTGCGGGTCGGCAGACCAACGACACCATGGGGAAATTCATAGCGGAGCAAACCATCAAACGATTGGTGCAGCATGGGCACCGTGTGAGTGGCGCTAGAGTGGCGGTTCTGGGCCTGACGTTCAAAGAAAACTGTCCAGATTTACGCAATTCAAAAGTAATCGACATCATCGATGAGCTCCGAGAATACTGCTGCGAGGTTCTGGTGCATGATGCTTTGGCGGATTCAGCAGAAGCGCAGGCTGAGTATGCTATAGAGTTTTGCGAGATGCAGGATCTGAAGAACTGTCAGGCGGTAATCCTGGCTGTTCCGCACGCGCAGTATTTGCAGTTGAGCGTTGCTGAGTTCAGTAACATGATGGATGAAAATGCCACGCTTATCGACATTAAAGCAGTGTTGGACCGGGATGAATTAAAGGCGGCTGGATTGAACGTGTGGCGGCTGTAATCGCTGGATTCAGAGTTTGATGACGATCCAAATTTAAGGCTATTTCTAGATAGCTTCCGGGGTTTTCTCATTTTCAAGAGATTCTTTTTTGTCGAAATGTCTCATCCACGCCTTCCTGGCGAGGTGCGGTAGCAGAAGATACAACGGCATTCGCAGGTAGTGCGAGCGCACATACAATAAATATAATGCCAATGATGTAAACCGCTGTCTGCATTGTGGATGGTCAGGCTGAAATGCGCGCAGAAACAGAAAATCCATGAACGGTTTGCGCAGCCTCCGGCTCAGATTTTCCGCCTCTTTAATAATTCCGTCAGGTAAGGGTGTTCCGAATACGAGTTGGGCGTAATTCAGGCCGTGATATAAAGAGTTCAGCAATTCAAGTTCACGCCCTCTGTCCACCAGACCCTTCCAGAAATTGGGATCTTGGTCAGGGAAGTCCCGTAGCATACGATCGAGGTCCCACATATCGCGTAGCCCATGGCGAAACTCACCTTCGTGAAAGAGGTGGGTGGCGCTGTGGATTACCATGTCTTGCCGTGAAAGCGTAAATATACCGGGCTTGACTTCAATCAGGCGTTCAAACAACAGGCTTGCGTCGACATTTGGCCCGGCCGTGGGCGGTAAAATGTTGTGATGCACGTCCAGTGTCGTGCCGCGCTTTAGATGGGTTAGGGGTGGGATCTCGTGGCCCCACTTTCGATAGTAATATTCATTGTAGCTGTTGATATAGCTGCTCTCCCAGCCGACTTCGTTTAATGCTCGTTCCGTCGGGTCGATGCTTTGGAGGGGTACGATGATATCAATATCGCTGATAAGGCGGCCACGACCTACTGGCAATTCTGCGAGTAAATAGGCCGCACCTTTGAGTAGCACCAGTTTTTCGCCAATAGAATCCAGCGCCAACCTGATTTTTTCAATGTCATAGTCCAAATCGCGTTTTTGTTTCTCATGGATCAATAGTGCAGATTGGAAGTGGCGAGTGACGCTGGGAGAGAGCTGGTTTTCTAAGTGCTCACTCGCCAGTTCCATTGCTAGTGATGCCAGAAGGTTCGAACTACGAGCCTGGGAAATCAATTGATTTAACTGAGCATTGTCCAGGTCTAGTATGCGACGAGGGTGGAGCAGCAGTTGCTGCAGAAGAAAACTCATGGGTTGGGCTCAGGGTCCGCTAATGAGTCCACTGCATTCACCGCCCAGTCGAGATCGTGATAGACCAGATCGTAGCAGGTCACGTTTTCTATAAGGGTTTTCATAGCTTCGAAGCCGGTTTCACACAGCAAACTGTAGTTGAAGGAATGATACGCCGCGAGGATGAAGCTTTCTGTGCGCCGGCGTGGGCTCAGCCTCTGAGTTTCATCCTTGGCATATCTTGGAAAAACCATAGTGCGTGCTTTTAAGGTCTTTTTTTCGTGGCTCTGCGGGTGCAGGTCCGCCTTCATGTGGGCGACCACGCCCTTGTGTGTCTCTCTGCTGACGGGTCCAAATATGGCGTTTGAGGAAAAGCGTTTGATGACACCAATACTCTCGTTTTTAAGACTCACAGGCCGACAGAGTGGAACCACCTCGGTCGTATTGGGCGGAATCATGGCATGCTCATCAGAAAGAATTCGCCATCCACTTAGGCCCAGTGCGGCGCAAAGCGTGCTTTTCCCTGCTCCTGGTACCCCAGGCATAATGATTGTGTGATCTCCCCTGGCAACCGCTGCGGCATGCAATTTTAGATACTCATTGGTGTGCAGTGAGACACACCAATTCATGCCCCATTCGAGGAATGCATATGCCTGCCCGGTTGGGATGCTGTCAAATGGGTTTGTGTTATCAAATAAAAAATCCGACTGGCCGCGCAAGCGTTGCAACAGACCCTTACTGAGAATGGCGACATTGTAGTCGATGAATGCCTCGGGCTGAGCGAGATTGAAATTTTTATACAATGTTGAGATACCGGACCCGACCAGGGGTAGGTTAGTCTTTATCTTGTAGATATAGGGCCCGACCTGAAGATCCAAGCCCTCAAACGCTAGTCGCTGGTTGAGTTCACTGTCTGAAAGATTCGCCAGCTGCTGCATCTATTCTCGCTTCAGGATATCGAGGGTCACCAAATCCTCCAGAACGCCCGGGAGAGAGTCGGTGAGATGGGGAATGTCCCCTTGCTCTACCGTGGGCAATATTTGATTTAGCAATTGCTCAGTGGTTCGCGGTTGTTCGCCAAATTGTTGCACGACATAGGCTGCGAAATCGCTAAGAAGATGAGTGTCGCCACTGCGTGGATCAAAATAAACCACCGAGCTCTCGTTGGCGTCATAAAATGAACCGCTGGAGTTTTTCCGCCATTTCATAGATACAGGAGCTACTTGATGTGTGCTGCGATTATTTCAAAAGGGTGGCGATAAGACCAGCGATGGGTTTTTGTTTTTTGGATAAGGGAGGTTAATGCGTTTGCACTATCCCCCATCGAGCAGCAATTTGAGCAAATGGTTATTGATCAGGACAGATTTCGCCTTTCACCAAGCATCGCTTATCTGCAGAACCGGGATCAACGCAGGAAGAATAAGTATTGCCGTCTGAGCCGATGCCAGTTCCGACGTAGTCGGTGCCTTCAGAGGAGATCCTATGAATCTCATTCGCAAGGTTGGCATTGTGGTCCGGGCGTTGGCCTGGGAAGCCGTTGGCGCCAGCGGGCGCAGAGATGAACACTCCACTAGTGGGATCAAAGGAGTTGATGGTGGCTACAGACATGCAGAGGTTAGTAGCCTGACCCCAAGCTGCCCGGTTTCCCAAAGAAAGGAGCACAGCGCTTCCCACTAGAGCTTTGCGCGAGAAACTGCGTCGTTTGGGATCTTGAAGCTGACCGGTGTGCTCTGGCTCAGAACCTGCTGCGGCACCCCTGTTTTTGTCAGTGAAACTATCCACATGTACCCCCAATTAATCTGGCTATTGCTGCTGTCAGCTCACGTGTTTTCCGCATCAACACCCGAAATGACTGTCCGCCGCAACCTTAGCACCCCAGCGCGATGACTAATACAAGCTTTCGGGGCGCCTGTGACGCGACCCACACAATGGCAGCTAGTAATATTCATGCAATTTTCGTACCCGAATAAATTTTATCCTTTTAAATATAGCCACTTAGAGGCTATAGTCAGCTTTTCTGATGTTCAGCAACCGCTTCGAGCGGGTAATATGTAAAGAAATCTGACATTTAGTGCCAGATGCTAGTTGATTGCGGAACACTTATTGCGTTGAGGAATAAGTACGCCACAGCGGCGAATATTGCGCCGAGTTAGCAGGCCTTACTTTCCCTGCCCCTGTTTTGATAGTGTATTCAGCTTCAGCAGGCATGCGAATATCATAAGCGCCATCCCGGCATTAAACACTGTAGTGGCTTGGTAGCCCGCCAGGTAATAGAAGCCTGTGATACGAGTGAGTCCGGCGATAAGACAAATTAAAGCGCCGAAAATACCCGAGACCGAGCCCAGCAAAATAAGAGACGTATGCATAGTATCCTCCCGCAGTTGGCTTGATAGCTTTTTCAGGAAGTCCATACGATAGCCACATTTTGTAGCTTACCTCCCATTTTAGGTAAAAAGCTTAACAGGGTTACCTGAATGTGTCTTGCAAAGGATATTGAAGTCTGTGAAGCTCTGGAATGAGAGTACACAGCAAGCGATATTCTGGATGTACGAAACCTTTTATAATTTGCAGGCCGAGCCGTTCCGGCTGAGTCCCGATCACAAATTCTGCTATGAGCACAACAGCTATGCAAAGGCGCGGGCGTATATGGTCTACGCTTTTAAGCGAGCTGAAGGCTTTGTGATGATCACCGGTCGGCCCGGCACCGGCAAGACGACCCTGATAGGTGAGCTGGTGGAGAACCTCGCTCAGGATAAAGTGGCCACCGCCAACCTTGTTTGTACCCAGTTGGAGGCGGATGATCTTTTGAAATCTGTGGCTTTTAGTTTCGGTATTGGTTCGAAGCGCGCAGATAAGGCCGAGTTATTGCAGCGCCTGAATGTGCTCTTTCAGCGCAGGCACAGGGAAGGTCGGCGTGCCCTGTTGATTGTTGATGAAGCACAGGACCTTTCGCCTTCTGCGATGGAGGAGTTGCGACTATTAACGAATATTCAATTGGGTGGGCAGCCGCTGTTGCAGATTTTTTTGCTTGGACAGCCAGAGCTGCGAGATTTGATTTTGTCGCCCGAGATGGAGCAGGTGCATCAACGTATCGTTGCCGCAACTCATATTGAAGGCCTGGAGTCTGACGAAACG
Organism: Haliea sp.; assembly: GCA_002862985.1. Taxonomy (GTDB): domain Bacteria; phylum Pseudomonadota; class Gammaproteobacteria; order Pseudomonadales; family Halieaceae; genus Marimicrobium. Next base: position 9,683 of record PKCY01000225.1, on the reverse strand, counting down.
GAAGCTTATGTTATGCATCGCTTGCAGGCCGTTGGCTGGTGCGGCGATCCAGCCATAGACAGGGCAATCTTTCCGCTGATCCACAGGTTTAGCGAAGGTGTTCCCCGCCGCATTAATCTTATTTGTAGTCGCCTATTTTTACTCGGAAGTGTCGAGCAGCGTCATACCATCGCTGTTGATGATGTCCGTGTTGTCATTGGAGAGCTGCAGGCCGAGAATCTCGCGGCAGGAACCAGTATCTCGGAAATTGACTTTTTGGTGAGTGGAGAGGCCCAGTGGGTGCCAGTACCCGGAGAAATCACGCAGCACGAGGATTGCCCTGAAGTCTATCTGCATGCAATCAACAGTGAGTCATTTTCAGCTGCCGATAGCGGATCGGCTCCGTCTAACATAGATTCAAAAAAAAAAGCTAAGCCCGCTGTAACAACCGAACTTAAGCCGACGGACTCAAGCGGCAGCCATCTGCCCGAAAGCGCGGAGTCAGGTTTCGAAACAGACGGTTCGTCCGCTACTGATGTAACAGACCAGCTGACTCCTGATATTATTCCGGTCGCAAGTCATGACAGGGTGCCTGCAAAGCGGCGCACTCACACAGGGCCCCGGTATGGTTGGGGACGAGTAATCGGATTTTCTTCACTTATACTCATTGCCATTATGATGGTATTTTTTCTGGGAACCGTTGTCTCTCGCCAGAACGAGGGGGCGTACCGGAAAATTGAGCTGCCCCCGGAGGGAGCGTCAACGCCTGGTGAGCAACCCCAGCCGAAGGCAAGCATCTCGGAGGCCAGTACGCTCTCCAATGAAGGTCGAGTGGGAGGAGGTCAGGTGCGTGGACGTATCGAAACCGATGAATTTGTGGCGGAAAGTTTGCCCTCAGCCCCGATTGCTGAAGAGCAAGAGCTGGAACTCGTCCTGAGCGGTGTTTCACCTTCAGCTACTCGGGCTTCTGCGGATGATTTTATAGAGAGCTCACTGCTCGAACCGGTTGATACACCCGATGGAATTGACCTGCCATCTCTCGCGCATTTGCCGGCGGAAAATCCCCTGACAAACCGACCAGACAACATTGCTGAAGATTCCGCTGGGCTAATCTATCTGGTACAGTTTTCATTTGATAGTAACGACCCACTTGAGGAATCACAGCCTGCATTGGCTAAGGCTGTCGCCTGGATGATTGAGAATCCTGAGGGCACTGCCTCGATTGAGGGGTTTGCTGATAACCAGGGTGATGAACTTTATAATTTGGCCTTGTCGCGGGAGCGTGCAGAAGCTGTCGAACAGTATTTGGTAGAAGCGGGCATTGAGCGCCATAGATTGCAGGTTGAAGGGCTCGGAGTGTTTGGTGGGTCAGCTGACAATACCGCCCTGAATTTCGTATCGGATATGAGGCAGTATCGAATCGTACAGATTACACTTGCCAATGAAATCGGTAGGTGAGCTACCATTGTTCTCGCATCCAGATTCACAGCGTAGTCGCAATTATGGGAATAATCTTGTCAGGTTGAAGTAGCGTTTTTCGCTTTACTCTGTTGCAATGAAGGTATCTGTGTGACGTTGTTCACAATGTGTGCCCGCTGACTGATTTACTGCACTGGCTGCATGATAAACTTTAAAGATAATGATGGGTCTGTGATTGCCCGAAGGAGAAAAAGATGATCAATAATCTTGCGCGTTCTGGTTCATTTTCGTTGCTAAAAAAGTTTGTATCAGGCGCCGTAGTAATTGTTCTTATGTTTAGTGCCGGATGCACATCCACAGATTACCCCCCCGTACCAGATTCTCAACGGAATGTTGAAGTCGATTATGACTACATTTTGGGGCCTGGCGATTTGGTATCTATTTTCGTATGGGGTAACGACGAGCTAAGTTCGGGGGGCTCTATCCGTCCTGATGGCAAGCTGACCACTCACCTGGTGGAAGACCTTCAGGCCAGCGGTAAGACATCAACGCAATTGGCTCGCGATATTGAAGTGGCATATTCAGAATATGTTCGTCAACCCGTTGTGAGTGTAATTGTAACCGGTTTCGTCGGTGTGCCTGAACAAACGATCAGGGTGGTGGGAGAAGCGACAAATCCAAGACGTATTCCTTACAGAAAGCACATGACTCTGCTTGATCTGATGATTGCGACTAATGGAATCACTGCATATGCCGATGGGAACAACTCTGTGCTGATTCGCACGGTTGATGGTCAAGAGGTAACGTACAGCCTGCGTCTGGATGACTTGATAAAAGACGGTGATATTTCAGCCAACATGTCGATGATGCCTGGCGATATTTTGATCATAGCTGAATCCTGGTTTTAATCTGTCCGTGATTGCTGAGTGAAGGAAAACGATTAATGCAGGAAATTCTTGCACAAGTATTCTCATATGTCTGGGGGGCGTGGCGCCATCGATGGTTGGCGCTTATTGTCGCCTGGTTAGTGGCGATAGGAGGTTGGATTTGGGTATGGCAGCTGCCTGAAGCCTATGTGGCCAAAGCCAGGGTCTATGTGGATACAAACACTGTTCTGCGACCCCTGTTGGCTGGGCTAGCTATCCAACCAGACGTTCAGGCAAGCATAGGACTGCTCAGCAGGACACTGTTAAGCCGACCAAATCTCGAAAAGCTGATGCGCATGACTGACTTGGACTTGCAAGTGACAACGGCGAAAGAGAAGGATGAGTTACTGTCGAAACTAATGAAATCCATCCGCCTGGTGGGCGGGAAAAGAGACAAATCGCTATACTCTATTTCCGTGCAAGATCCCGATCGGGATACGGCAAAGCGAATTGCTCAGGCCCTCATTACGGTATTTATCGAAAGTTCACTGAGCGGAAAGCGTGAGGATGCGTCTGGTGCTCATGGATTCCTAGACGACCAGATTAAGGCCTATGAGGTGCGCCTGATTGCAGCAGAAACCCGGTCTGCAAATTTCAAACAAAAACATGTAGATATTCTCGGCGGTAGAGGAGACTACTACAAGAATCTCAACGCCGAGCGAAACAAAGTGACGCAGGCGAAGTTAATGCTTAAGGAAGAGGCGAACAGGGTGATCGAATTGGAGCGTCAGCTTTCAGGAGAGGATCCTCTATACATCGCCAATCAAACACGGGAAGCATCAGTAATTCCTCGGAAAACTGCGTCGGGCGCGCCTCGATTGTCATCTTTAGACAGTAAAATTATCTCAGTGGAGGAGCAGCTCAACAATCTTACAATCAAGTATACGAACAGACACCCTGAGGTGCGTCAGTTGAGGGGAATGCTTGAACAGTTGGTGCAAGAGAAGACCGAGGAAGAGGCGGAGCGGGTCGCGGCCTACCAGGCGGAAGTGAAAGCAAGGCAGGCTAATAGGCAAGCTGCTGCAATCGACGGTGAGAGGCCCATCGATGCCTACGCTGGACTTAGCAGCAGCCCTGTTTATCTGGCAATGCGCCAAAAACTATCTGACACCCGAGGAAAGATCGCAACGCTCAATGTTCGGGTTAAAGAGTACGAGGCGCGTGTTGTAGAGCTGGAAGAACAAGTGAGTACTATTCCCGAAGTGGAGGGGCAGCTCAAGCAGCTCAATAGAAATTATAGTGTAATTAACAGCCAGCACGCATCTATGCTGAGAAAACGTGAGTTGGCGCGATTGGGGCAGGATGTAGAGCAGAAAGCCAGCGATGTTACGTTTCGGGTAATTGATCCTCCTTACGTACCATTGAAGCCTAGTGAGCCGAATAAGCTGATTTTAAATGCGACTGTTTTGGGTGCGGGAATAGCCGCAGGACTTGCCGTTAGTCTGTTGATATCCCTGGTTTACCCGGTGGTTTTTGACGTTCGCACATTGATGGCTATTACTGGTTTGCCCGTCCTGGGGTCGGTGAGTATTAATCTGCAAAGCGAACAAAAGCGTAGGGAAATGTACGGGATTCTGGCCTTCTCCTCTCTGGGCGTTGGCCTGCTGCTTGCCTTCCTGGTATTGGTGATGGGTCAGAGTGGTTTGTTATGGAGCTGAGCAACTGCCTTGACAGCCGAGAAGTGACGACTTCTTATAAAGATTTACGGAATCAGCCATGAGTATCATTGAGAAGGCAGTAAACGCTCTGAGTAAGAGCACAGGGCGCAATAAACCCAAAGACGAAAGTGTCGTCGATGCCGTGCCCAAGGCAGATACCGTCCAGCGCGCAGAAGAAAGTCCTGACACGGATACTGCTGCAGCATCTGCAGACCATAATAGCGGGCAATCCACAGAGGTAGTTACTCCGAGGCCCTCAAGCGGTACGGGTGAAATGGTCAAAATTCCGTTCAAGGAATTACGGGAACTGGGAATGTTAACGCCAGCCATTCCACGCAGTGCGATTGCGGAAGAGTACAGAACGATTAAACGCCCACTGTTGATTAATATCGCGGGCGATTCGGTGACGCCACCAATCCCGCATGGAAACCTGATTATGGTAACCAGTGCCCTGGAAGGCGACGGTAAAACATTCAGTTCCATTTGCTTGGCACTGAGCATCGCTATGGAGCGAGATAAGCACGTGCTTTTTGTTGATGCCGATACTGCCAAGGCGGAAGCGGGGCGAATGTTAGGAGTACCTTCAACGAGTCCTGGCCTAATAGATGTGCTGGAAAATACGGGCGCGAGTGCGGCAGATTTCACCTTGCCAACCAATGTTGAGAAGCTTCGGGTTCTTCCTGCTGGCGGTGTTCATGCGCATGCCAATGAACTGTTGGCTAGCGAGAGAATGCAGCAGTTGATGTTGGAGTTGTCAGATGAAGACCCAAATCGGGTCATAGTCTTTGACTCCCCGCCGCTGTTGCTGACGACTGAGGCGGCAGTATTGGCAAGCTTTATGGGGCAGATAGTGTTTGTGGTGAGTGCCGATATGACGCCCCAGGTCGCCGTTGCCCAGGCGATCGAGCATATTGGTGAAGAGAAAATGGTAGGAATGGTACTGAATCGGGCCCGCCGGCGAATCAATCCGTATTACTACACTTACGGATATGGTGCCGGCGCATACGGATACGGCCACCGCGATAGGCAGCCCGCTTCGGAGCCGGGAGCATAAGTATGCAATGCGCGCCCCCATGTTTCAGATTACTGTCCAAGGCGTTCGTTGTGCTGATGTGTCTCTCAAGGGGGGCTGCTATTGCAGCTGAGTGGAGTGGCAGTGCGTCGATTTCTCCCAGCCTTACCTACACCGATAATGTCTGTCTCACCAAAGACGACAAAAAAGGGGATTTTACCGGTGTGGCGCTTCTGACACCTGCCGGTTCTATTTCGCACAAGACGCGTAAGTCGAGCTTCAGTGCGTCTGGGTCTGTTCAGGTTAATACTCTAACTGATGGTGAGCTCCGAGATAACGGATGCACTGGTACGCAAATAGAAAACCGAGAAAAGTTCTTCCCAACCCTTTCAGCCAGGGGCTCCACCGTACTCATCGATGATTGGCTAAAGGTCGATGTGGCGGGCAGGGCCGACCAAAATGAGATTACTTTCGGTCTTCCAGGTGGTGGTGATGACCTTGACCGCACTGGTAACACTAATACGTTTTATCGCTATTCCATTGCTCCTACGCTATCCCATCGACTCAAAAATAACGCAAAGTATAACCTGCGTTATGGTTACGACCAGGTCATCAATACTGCAGACACACTGAGTAATAGCTCCCGGCATATTGTAAGGGCGAACTTACAAAGCGGGCAATCCTCCCAACTAAATTGGAACCTATTGGGTAATTACACAAAAGTGAGTTATGAGGATGGTTTTTTTAATCAGATTTCGGGCCAGTTCCAGCCTCGCCAAGATACGGAGCTGCGGTCAGTCCGGTTGCAGCTTGGTCACCGGATTAGTAGAAGGTGGCAGGTCAATGGCTCCTACGGGTGGGAGTTTAATGACATTCAAACGTTTAACAATGCTGATACCGATGGCCAAGCTTGGGATATTGGGGTTCTCTGGACTCCTACGAGGCGCACTTCGGTTTCACTGGGCAGTGGTGACCGTTTCTTTGGCTCCACCCCACGTTTAAATATTACCCATCAACGGAAGCGCAATACCTTTTCTGCAAATTACAATAAGACAATCACCTTTCGGCGTGACATTACCACTGGAGGGAATAGTCTCGTAGAAGGCATTGGTATCAATGCAAGCCTTGGCACAGAGAGCGCAATTCTCGATGAGAGAGGAACCCTTTCGTGGACCTACGGTGGTCGCTATGCAAGCATGAGTTTGAATGGTAGTTACTCCCAACAAACTCGAGCGATCGATGGTGCTAAAGGCGTGTTCAAGAATGTTGCCTTCACTTATTCGCCTATGTTGTCGCAAAGCTATAGTGTGTCCGCTACGGTAACTTATGATGAAGATGAGCCCGCTGGTTTCGTTGGCCTGCCCAATGTCCAGGACTTTGCAGGTTCCCGGAGTTGGATTTATAACGTCAACTTCAGCAAGCCGATAAATAATCGGCTGAGTGCTTCCATTACATACCAATTCACTGACCGTCAATCTGACACTAACTTCAACGAATACCAGGAAAACAGAGTCATCGCAACTCTGAATATAAACCTCTAAGGGATCCCCATATGAGCGCTTTAACGGGTTCCGGTCACATTCTTTGTATTGTTGGCGCCCGTCCAAATTTTATGAAGATTGCCCCGATCATGCGGGCCTTTGCTGAGCCTGATTCTGCTCTTTCAGCCAAACTTTTGCACACAGGTCAGCATTACGATGCGGCAATGAAGCATGCCTTCTTTGATCAATTGCATATACCGGAACCGGATATGGATTTAGAAGTTGGGTCGGGATCCCACGCTCAACAGACGGCGGATATCATGAAACGCTTCGAGCCCGTATTGGACGAAGATCGTCCTCTTGCCGTGCTGGTTGTCGGAGACGTTAACTCTACCATCGCCTGTGCACTCGTCGCTGTCAAGAAGGACATACCGGTAATTCATGTTGAGGCCGGGTTGCGCAGTGGTGACCGCAATATGCCAGAGGAAATAAACAGGATTCTTACAGATCAGTTATCAGAGCTACTTTTCACAACTGAGGCTGTTGCGAAGGACCATCTGCTACGAGAGGGTATCTCTCAGGACAAGGTACATTTCGTCGGAAATGTGATGATCGATACCCTGCGCTTTAATCTTCAAGATGTGGTGCCGTCTCAGGTCACCCGTGCTAAAGCAAGCAATGCTTCTGCGGAGTCTTTGCACGAGAAGTACGGACTGGTAACTCTGCACCGCCCCTCGAATGTAGATGACCCGGTGGTGCTAGAGAGATTACTGCAGGTTTTGGTGCAGATTAGTCGAAAAACGCCACTGTTGTTTCCCATGCACCCCCGAACGGAATCGCGCATTGTCGCTGCAGGTTTGAGTGACTGGTTGGCAGCGTCTGCCATTTCGACCTTGCCCCCCCAAGGCTACCTTGAAATGCTGGGTTTGATGAAAGATGCGCGTGTAGTTCTAACCGATTCAGGCGGCATCCAGGAAGAGACCACGGCGCTGGGTGTCCCCTGTATTACTTTACGTGAGAATACAGAGCGCCCCATTACTGTAGACGAGGGAACTAATACTGTTGTGGGTACCGACGCGGACATGATTCTCGCCTGCTACGAGGACCTAAGTGAAACTGGAGGAAAAACTGGCCGCCTGCCGCATTTGTGGGATGGTATGGCGGCGACGAGAATCGTGAGGACGATTAATCAATGGGCGGTGGGGCGCAACACATGAATGCTCACTTCACAAGTTCCGGCAACAGTAACATGGTTAATGCCATGACGGTGGATGTTGAAGATTACTTTCAAGTGTCGGCCTTCGAGGGGTATGTTGAAAAATCCCAATGGCAGACATTACCGCGGCGGGTGGAAGATAATACGCGTCGAATTCTAGATTTGTTTGCCGCGGAGCAGGTGCGTGCGACCTTTTTTACTCTTGGCTGGGTTGCGGAACGCTATCCTCAGTTGGTAAAGGATATTGTAAAAGGCGGGCATGAAATTGCCAGTCATGGCTGGGAACATATTCGTGTCAATACCCAGACGCCAGAAGAATTTCGCGGTGACATAGAGCGAACCCGCAATTTACTCCAGGATATCAGTGGTGAGCCGGTGCTCGGTTATCGGGCCGCAAGTTACTCCATTGGCGCTGCTGAATCGTGGGCTTGGGAACAGCTGGCAGACGCCGGGCACCGTTACAGTTCCAGCATCGTGCCGATTCGTCATGATCTATACGGGATACCAGGCGCGCCGCGCTTTGCATTTGACACCGCTGATGGTCGTCTTCTGGAGATACCGATTACCACCGTGTCGCTGGCGGGCCGAAATATCAACTGCGGTGGAGGTGGGTGGTTTCGATTGTTTCCCTATAGTTTTTCCCGTTGGGCGCTGTCGCGGGTCAATACGCTCGAACAGGAGTCAGGTATTTTCTATTTCCATCCCTGGGAGATCGATCCGGCTCAGCCGCGCCCAGATGGCGTTGGTCTGAAGACCCGGTTTCGGCATTATCTGAATCTAAATCGCACCTACGGGCGTTTAGAATGTCTTTTGAAACATTTTCGCTGGGGACGCATGGATGAGATATTTTTACCAGGAGAGACAACGCGGTGACATTGACCGTACAGACACTTGACGATGCGACGGTGAATCGCTGGGACGAATATGTTCAGCGTGCTGAGGGGGCAACATTTTTTCACCGAGCCGGTTGGAAAGAGGCCCTTGAGCGGGCCTTTGGACACAAAACACATTTTCTCTGCGCCTGCGATGGAGATGTCATCGTCGGTATTCTGCCACTCGCGCAGGTGAAGAGCCTGCTGTTTGGTAATGCACTGTCCTCCTTGCCATTTTGTGTCTATGGAGGCGTCGTTGCTGACAATGAAAAAGTTGCGCAGGTGCTGCGCCGGGAAGCGTGTCGGTTAGCTGATGATCTCAACGTGGGAGCGCTGGAATTTCGCAATCGAGAAGCCAGTACTACCGATTGGCCGGTCAAGGAATTGTATTATACGTTCAGAAAAGGCATTGACTCGGATGACGATGTAAACCTGAAGGCCATTCCTAATCGACAGCGTGCAATGGTGCGCAAGGGAATAAAGGAAGGCTTACAAGGTGAGTGGGATAACACGACTGGGCGCTTTTACCGTGTATACGCAGAGAGCGTGCGAAATTTGGGTACGCCCGTATTCTCTGCAAAGTATTTGCGTATTCTAAAGGAGGTTTTTGGAGGCGACTGCAGCGTACTTATGATTACGCATGACGGTGAGGATGTCGCCGCTGTAATGAGTTTTTACTTTAGAGATGAGGTAATACCCTACTATGGCGGTAGTACCAGTGCGGCTAGAACAATTAAAGGAGTCAACCACTACATGTACTGGGAGTTGATGCGACGTTCCGCCGAACAGGGTTATCGTCTCTTTGACTTTGGACGGAGCAAGGCCGGAACGGGCCCTTATAGCTTCAAAAAGAATTTCGGTTTCGAGCCTCAACCCTTGCCGTACGAGTACTACCTTGTGAAGTCCGACGTGCTGCCAGATTTGAACCCACTCAATCCCAAGTATCGAATGATGATAAATATGTGGAGCAAGCTACCATTACCTGTGGCCAATGTTGTTGGGCCATTTCTCGCGCGATCACTGGGATAGCTGCTATGGAATCCTCGCTAGAAAAGAAACAGTTGACAGTGCGAGATAGTTTGGTTGCTGCGGGCCTCTATTGCTTCGTGTTGCTGCTTAT
>PKCY01000215.1 GCA_002862985.1 Haliea sp. | reverse complement strand
GACAATATCCCAAAGTTACGCCAAAGGGTACGGCGCAGCGCGGAAAAAAGCGAATTTGGCAATAGTGACATTCTTGTAATTGCAGTGAGCAAAACCCGCCCAGCTGAAGATATTCGGGTCGCCCATGCACATGGGTTGGTCAATTTTGGTGAGAACTACTTACAAGAGGCCGTCCAAAAAATAATGGCACTGCAAGACCTGCCACTGACATGGCATTTCATCGGACCCATCCAATCAAACAAAACAAGCCTCATCGCCGAACATTTTGACTGGGTGCATACTGTCGACCGCGAAAAAATCGCCCGCCGACTCAGCGACCAGCGACCAGCGAACCTTCCACCACTGCAGGTCTGTGTACAGATCAACATATCCGGTGAGTCCACTAAATCTGGCGCGAGCATGAAGGAGCTACCGAATCTGGCACAAACCATTCTCCAGCTACCGCGCCTCCAGCTGCGCGGCTTGATGGCAATACCCAAAGCCAATGCAGGCACAGCACAACAGCACGAGGTTTTCAGTTTAATGCGCAAAGCCCTGGCGCAACTTAGACCCCTGGCACCCACTGTCGACACCCTCTCCATGGGCATGTCCGACGACCTGGAAGCGGCCATACTGGAGGGCGCAAGCGCCATCCGCGTGGGTACTGCTATTTTTGGCCCCCGTAACAGGTGATTTTGGCCTCGGCCGCCGTGTATACTGTCTGACTGTTTTTTCGTTGGAAAGCACATGACAATCGGCTCCGGGCACTCGCACCACATCGCATTTGTCGGTGCTGGCAATATGGCCAGCAGCATAATCGGGGGCTTGCTCGCCAGTGGACATCCAGCTGATAGAATCAGTGCGGCTGACCCATTCCCGGCAAGTCTTGAGCGCTTGCGCGAATCAGCCCCGGTAGCCGTTTATAACGACAACACAGAGGCAGTGGCTAGTGCCGACGTAATTGTACTGGCAGTAAAACCTCAGATAATCGCTGAAGCGGCAAACAGTATCGCCGCGACTGTCAGCGCCAATGGGGCTGTCGTTATTTCCATCGCTGCGGGAGTAACGATCGCCAGTATTCAGGCGAGACTTGGGCCAAAAGCCGCTATTGTCCGCAGCATGCCCAACACACCCGCACTACTGCGATGCGGCGCCAGCGGCCTGTTTGCCAACGAGGCCAGTACGGACCAGCAGCGAGATTTTTCACAGGCTATTTTATCAGCAGTGGGCATGACATTCTGGGTGAAGTCAGAGCAAGAACTGGATGCGGTTACTGCTTTGTCGGGCAGCGGGCCGGCCTACTTTTTCCTGTTCATGGAAGCCATGATAGATGCGGGCCAACAGCTAGGCCTGGATCGGGAAGATGCGACTAATTTGGCATTGCAGACCGGTTTTGGTGCCTCACGCATGGCTCTTGAACAAAAGGATGTTGATCTGGTTGAACTACGGCGCCGGGTTACCAGCCCGGGCGGAACAACGGAACGCGCCATTAGGAGCTTCGAGCAAGACGGGCTGCACGATGTGGTAGCAAGAGCTATGATTGCGGCCGCGGACCGGGCTGCGGAAATGGCACGGGAAATGGGCTAGGAAAAGAGGTGACGATGACTGCCCTGAGCGATGTTTTTACTTATCTGATCTACGTATTTTTTGGCTTGTATATACTGGCGATGCTGCTGCGGTTTCTGCTACAAGCAGTGCGTGCTGATTTCTACAACCCGATCAGCCAATCACTGGTGAAAGTAACCAATCCACTGGTTATCCCGCTGCGTAAAATTCTACCCGGTTATGGTGGCCTGGATCTGGCGTCGCTGCTACTGGCGCTCATCCTGCAAATACTGATGGTGACCTTGCTGGTGTTGATTCAAAGTGGCGTCATGCTGGCGCCGCTGTCGCTCCTGCTTGCAGGTGTCCTAGGGCTGGCCTCCTATTTACTGAAGATCTATTTCTTCGCGCTACTGGCGATGATTGTGCTGAGCTGGATTGCGCCCGGGGGCAATCATCCGGCACTGTATCTTCTTCACCAGATAACTGAACCGGTAATGGCGCCCTTTCGGAAGGTTCTGCCATCCATGGGCGGCCTCGATTTTTCTCCGATACTGGTGTTCATCATTATCAACGTGCTCCAGATAGTCTTGAGGAACCTCGCCTTTTCCCTGGGGATCTTGGGGTTTGTACCTTGGCTATAAGGGACTGGCATGAACATACCAGAGCATAAAAACTCTGTCGGCATCGTCACGCCGCAAACTGCACGCTTTGACGAGCCACTGAAGCTCGTATGTGGCAGAGAACTGCCCAATTATGAGCTGGTGTACGAAACCTACGGCACGCTCAATAAACAACACTCCAATGCTGTTCTAATTTGTCACGCACTCAGCGGTAGCCATCATGCGGCCGGCTTCCACGAGCCCGAGGATAAAAAAGCAGGTTGGTGGGACGAGTGTATCGGCCCCGGCAAACCCATAGACACTGATCGCTTTTTCGTGGTGAGTCTCAATAATTTGGGTGGCTGCCACGGCTCCACCGGGCCCAGTTCAATCAACCCGGCAACCGGTAAAACATGGGGTCCTGATTTTCCGCCGATGCGCACTACAGACTGGGTGCACAGCCAGGCTCGATTGGCAGATGTTTTGGAAATTGACTGCTGGGCAGCAGTCATCGGTGGCAGCCTCGGCGGCATGCAGGCCATGCGTTGGTCGCTGGAGTTTCCAGACCGAATTCAGCATTGCATCGTAATCGCCGCAGCACTCAAACTCAGTGCCCAGAATCTTGCTTTCAATGAGGTCGCGCGCCAGGCCATTGAATCCGACCCGGCGTTTGTCGGGGGATGCTATAAAGACAGCAATACCATACCAGCACAAGGCCTGGCCCTGGCACGTATGATCGGCCACATCACCTATCTCTCGGACGATGCTATGGCGAACAAATTTGGTCGTGACCTGCGCTCCGGAAGCCTCAGCCGAGGAGAGACGGCCGACGCAGAATTCCAGGTACAGAGTTACCTGCGCCACCAGGGCAGTCAATTCTCCAGTAACTTTGACGCTAACACCTACATACTTATGACCCGAGCCCTGGACTATTTTGATCTCGCACTGGAGCACGACGGCAACGCTGTTAAAGCTTTCAAACAGTCCCAGAGTAGTTTTTTTGTGGTCTCGTTTTCTAGTGACTGGCGGTTTTCTCCGCAACGCTCACGAGAAATTGTTAATGCGCTTATCGAGGCAGACCGACCAGTGAGCTATGCCGAGATTGAAGCGAATGAAGGGCATGACGCTTTTTTGCTTCCCATTCCGCGTTACCTTGATGTATTTCGCGCCTACATGCTGCGCGTGGGAGCAAACGACTAATGCGCCTCGACCTATCCCACATTCAACGCTGGATTGACCCCGGCTCGCGGGTACTTGATTTGGGTTGTGGCGACGGCGTGTTTCTGGAATCTCTGCGCGATCAGCGACAGGTGCGTGGTACCGGTCTGGAAATCGACCAGGGCTACATCACTGCCGCCATCGCCCGCGGCATCAATGTCGTAGAGCAAAATATGGACGAGAGCCTCGCTAATTTTCCCGACCATAGCTTCGATACCGTAGTGCTGGCCCTGGCACTACAGGCAGTGAATTATCCGGACCGGGTATTGGAGGAGATGTTGCGCATTGGTCGCGAGGGAATTGTCACTTTCCCGAATTTTGGCCACTGGCGCTGTCGCCTCATGCTGGGTATAGGAGGACACATGCCTATTTCCAAACTCATGCCCTATGCCTGGTACAACACGCCCAATATCCATTTCTGTACGGTGAAAGATTTCGAGGAGCTCTGCCAGGAAAAAGGTATCCGCATATTAGCCAGGGATGTCGTAGGCAACACCCGGCCCACACCGCTATTGTCAAACAAATGGCCTAACCTGTTCGCCACTACGGCGATCTATCGCATTACCCGCTGACATGAAAGGACCTATGACAATTCGTTTTGCACTCTTTTGGTTAGCTATTCTGTCGGGCTCAGTCTTGGCACAACAGTCTGAATCCTTCGGCCCCTATGAACTTCACTACAGCGTGGTGAACACGACTTTTCTGGCCCCGGAAATTGCAGCCGCCTACAACATTACACGCAGCGAAAAGCGCGCTATTCTCAACCTGGCTGCTCGTGAAAGATTGGCCGAAGGCAGTGCTCCCCGTGCCATGATGTTGAAGGGCCGTACTTGGGATCTCATACAAAACCAACCCCTGGAATTCAAAGAAATTCGCGAAGGAGAGGCCATTTACTACATCGCCGAATTCACTTTTATCAATGAAGAGTGGCGCTTTTTCGAAATGGACTTCCGCCCGACAGGCGCCCAGGAAACCTACACATTCAAGTTCAAACATCAGCTGTATACCAACTGATGACAGACCCATCCCACAACCAGTCTGTGGTATTGGCCAGCGGAAACACCGGCAAGTTGCGAGAGTTAAGTGAGCTTCTTGCCCCCTTAGGACTTACGCTCAAGCCCCAATCTCAGTTAAAAGTGCACGAGGTCGAAGAAGACGGCCTTAGCTTTGTCGAAAACGCGCTCATCAAAGCGCGGGCAGCTGCCCGGCATACTGGTTTACCCGCCATTGCTGATGACTCCGGTTTGGAAGTCGACTTCCTCAACGGTGCTCCTGGAATTCATTCCGCGCGCTATTCCGGCGCTGGAGACGAGGCCAACAATGCCAAACTATTGACGGCGTTGGGTGATCTTTCCAAGGAACAACGGGGCGCCCGGTTTCATTGCGTGCTGGTCTACTTGCGACATGCTCTGGACCCAACACCGCTGGTCTGCCACGGCAGCTGGGAAGGCTCTATCTTGTTTGAGCCGCACGGCGAAAATGGTTTTGGTTACGATCCATTGTTTTACGTTCCTGAGCATGAATGTAGCTCTGCAGAATTAGAGCCCAGCATTAAAAACCGTATTAGCCACCGCGCGAAGGCCAGCACACTTCTATTCGAAGCGCTGCGTCAGAGTTAATGCTATTGCCGCCGCTGGGGCTCTATGTCCACCTGCCTTGGTGTGAGCGTAAATGTCCGTACTGCGATTTTAATTCTCATGAGACAAGCATCGTACCCGAGCAACGTTATATTGACGTCTTGCTACAGGATTTACGCGAAGACCTTCCACTATTGCAGGGTCGAACGGTAGACACTCTTTTTATTGGGGGTGGAACGCCTAGTTTATTTTCGGCCAGTAGTGTTGAGAAATTATTACAGGGTATAAAAAACCTCGTGCCACTGTCCGCAACACTGGAATCCACCATGGAGGCAAACCCTGGAAGTGCAGATGCTGAAAAGTTTTGCTCTTTCAGAGAAGCTGGCGTTAATCGCTTGTCGATTGGTATCCAAAGTTTCGATGACGCTCTTCTTCAGTCTTTGGGGAGAGTTCACAATAGCGATCAGGCACACGCCGCTATCGAGCACGCTCGTGATGCCGGGTTCACTAATATTAATTTGGACTTGATGCACGGTCTTCCCGAACAAACCCTGGAAACTGCCGAAAAAGATCTGCAGTGCGCAATTGCAAGTGGACCTGGGCACCTCTCCTGGTATCAACTGACCATCGAACCCAACACGGTATTTCACAAACGTCCTCCAGCGCTACCCGTTGAAGATCTGCTTGCGGATATTCAGCAACACGGCGAGCAGTTACTGGCCGCCACTGGCTACGCACAGTATGAGGTTTCTGCGTATAGCCGAGGTGGATTCAACTGCCAACACAACCGCAACTACTGGTCCTTTGGAGATTATCTAGGGATTGGGGCGGGCGCGCATAGCAAGATCAGTTTTGCCGATGGTCACATTGAGCGTTATGCCAAGCGACGTCAGCCAGAAGAATACATGTCGCCGGGAGCAGGAGGTTTCGTTGCTAGTACTAGAACTCTGGAGCTGAACGAGGTCGTCGGAGAATTTATGATGAATGCGTTGCGTCTGAATGACGGCTTTACCTTGCAGCAGTTTGGTGCGCGAACGGGATTGAGCTGCGAACAATTGGAGCCGCAGTTGGAATCGCTCTGCCGGCGTGAGCTGCTTCAGCGAGACGGTGACGCTATCTGCGCTACCGGGATTGGTCGTCGTTTTTTAGATAGTGTTGTGTCAGAGTTTCTTCCGGACTAGCAAATAGTGCTTAGCAGCTTTAAGCGCGAGCGAAAATCAAGTCCCAAACCCCATGTCCAAGGCGTTCGCCACGCAACTCAAATTTAGTAAGCGGGCGGCGTTTAGGCCGCGAAGAAAAATGACCCTCGCCACAGGTATTGGATAAGCCCTCTGCGCCACTCAGCACCTCCATCATCTGGTGAGCGTAGTCTTCCCAGTCAGTCGCCAAATGCAAAAGCCCTCCCGGCTTCAGTTTGCTTATCAACTGCAGCACAAAACCACGCTGAATAAGGCGCCGCTTGTTGTGGCGTTTTTTATGCCAAGGGTCGGGGAAAAAGATTTGTATCGAATCAAGTGATGTATCAGGAATACAGTACTGAAGAATTTCCACGGCGTCGTGGCAGTAGACTCGAATACTATCGACATCGTGTTCCGCCATGCTGTGCAGCAACCGCCCAACACCCGGTTTGTGCACTTCAATACCGATAAAGTTACTGTCTGGTTCAGCCAGTGCCATCTCCACGAGGGATTGGCCCATTCCAAAACCTATTTCAAGTATATACGGGCCGGCGCGTCCAAATATGGCATCCAGCTCGATTTCACGCCGGTCATATTCAAGCCCCCATTTTTGCCAGCCTTCCTCAAAAGCCCGCCTCTGGCCAAGAGTCATGCGTCCGGTGCGCAACACATAGCTGCGAATGGGCCGTCCCTTTTTGAGATCCGTCATGAGAGGTCTCGCTAAGTCGAATGAATCAGACGACTAGTTTCCAGCCCGCTGCCGCGAGACAGGCCCAGCCAGCGATAAATGCCAGACCACCCAAAGGGGTGACGGCACCTAGCCAGCGTACTCCGGTTAAACTCAGCAGATACAGGCTACCGGAGAAAACTACAATACCCAGCAGGAACAGCCAACCACTGCTCTTGAGCATCGCAGTCTGGGGCTGGCTTAGGGCGATGACCCCCACCAACAGCAAGGCAAAACTATGATGGAAGTGGTACTGAAAGGCAGTTTCAAAAACACCCAGGGAGTAATCATCCAGCCTCCCTTTCAAAGCATGTGCGCCAAAAGCGCCAAAAGCGACCGCCAGCATTGCGCTAAGAGATGCCAGAGTAATAAAAAGTTTAGCCATAGGAACATAGTGTAACAAAGAGGCGGTGATACCGCCTCTATCGTGGGGAGTGTCTAAGCGGCGATGGAAGTTCGCAGCTTTTTCATAGCCGATTGTTCAAGCTGCCTGATACGCTCCGCAGAAACACCATACTGGGCCGCCAATTGGTGCAGTGTGGATTTCTTCTCTGACAACCAGCGCTGAGACAATATGTCGCGGCTGCGCTCATCCAAATCGGCCAAGGCGTTATGAAGCTGTGTCTCGCTACTGTCCTGCCAGTCATCAGACTCTACCGCCGCCGCGGGGTCAGAGCTTTGATCCTCAAGATAATATTGGGGGGCTTGCCAGGCATTATCATCCTCCGCATCCGTGGGCTGGTCATAACCCAGATCACGACTGCTCAGACGACCCTCCATACGCTGAACTTCCTTCACATCAACATTCAGGTCATCAGCAATGGCCTGTGCCTCCGCCGAGTTTAACCAGGACAGGGTCTTTTTAGCACTGCGCAGGTTGAAGAACAGTTTTCGCTGTGCCTTGGTGGTCGCCACTTTCACAATGCGCCAATTGCGCAAAATGAACTCGTGCATTTCTGCTTTGATCCAGTGGATTGCGAAAGAGACCAGGCGCACACCTCTCTCAGGATCAAAGCGTTTGACCGCCTTC
This sequence comes from Haliea sp., assembly GCA_002862985.1. GTDB lineage: Bacteria > Pseudomonadota > Gammaproteobacteria > Pseudomonadales > Halieaceae > Marimicrobium. Next base: position 28,653 of record PKCY01000215.1, on the reverse strand, counting down.
ATCAGACCCACGTTGCCTTCCTGAATCAGGTCCGCCTCAGCGAGGCCGTAGCCAGAATAGCTGCGCGCAATGTGCACCACGAAGCGCAAATGTGACATTACCAATTGGCGCGCCGCCTGCAAATTTTCGTTGTAGTAGAGATCCTCTGCTAATTCGCGCTCGCGCTCGATGCTCAGCACTGCAATAGTACCGACCGCCTGAACATAGGCTGGCAGGTTGGCTCCCGGAACCATCTGATCAACTGGCTGTAGGCTCTTCTTCATTTCTCGACCCCCACTCAAATTCGGACAAGGATATTAGCACTCTTTAAGTTAGAGTGCTAATAGCGGGAAAGTTCAATTTTTTGCAGAAAAGTATTATTTACTTCAATAGATTCAGTTGCTTATGCTCGCCGACCTGCAGCCGGCCCAACGAAGAACTAGCGCGGTTCAATGCTAGCAATATGACGAGTAACCGCCAGCCAGGCACCACCAAGCCCCAACAGTCCGCCCAGAGTTATCAGGTTCAGAGCCCCCATCACCCCCAAGCCGCGCAACTGAAACCCACTCCCGTAGAGCAGTACCAAATTACCTACCGGTTCCTCCAGATACCACAGCGAAAGCGAAACCAGTAAAGCCGCCAGTCCACCACCACCGACACCATACCAAAGACCAGTGTAGAGAAAGGGACGCCGCACAAAGGCGTTGCTCCCGCCCACAAGTTTAACGATGACGATCTCATCTCGGCGGTTCTCAATAGCCAGGCGTATGGTGTTTCCCAGAATCAACAACACTCCCGCCACGAGCATAAGCCCTATCGCCATTACCAGTCGTCGGCTCAATTCCATGATTCTGTTGAGTCGCTGCAGCCACTCCATATCCAACACGGCTTCAGCAACATCGGGCATACCCTGAATACTCTCGCGCAGCGCAGATACACTCGACCCTTGAAGGTTGTCAGTCGGCGTAATAAGTATCAGGTTGGGCAATGGGTTTTTCTGCAAGCTGGCCAATACATCGGCAAATCCCGAGAGGGTACTGAATTCGGCAAGAGCCTCTTCTCTTGAAACAAACTGTGTCTGGGCAATATCCTCGCGCGCGCCCAACTCTATCTCAAGTTGGTTTCCCCGGTCAGCGGATATGCCCTCCTGCAGGAAAACTGAGATTTGAGCGGGGCTATCCCATCCGGCGCTCAAATCGTTTACGTTATCCAAGGAAACGTTCAATCCAACCGGCAGCGCAAGGGCAATGCCGATCACCAGCCATGTCAGCAGGCTGGGGCCCAGATTATCCAACACTCGCAGTAGGCTGTCTGCGGCCGAAAGCCGGTGGTGCTGCAACCAGCCATGATAGCGATCCCTGAGGTTCGCCTCACTGGGACTGGCACCTTCCTTGCGACGAAGGTTTTCGCGCCGACCCATCACGGCGCGCTCCCGGTGACCAGGCGTCCCTGCTGTAGGGTAATAATCCTATGCTGCAACCGCGAGATCAGAATTAGGTCGTGGCTGGCGATCAAGACCGTGACGCCGACCTGATTAAACGCTTCAAATAAGTTCATGATCTCTGCCGACAGTATCGGATCGAGGTTGCCGGTAGGCTCATCTGCCAATAAGATTTTAGGTTTGCCCACCACAGCCCTGGCGATGCCCACGCGCTGCTGTTCTCCGCCGGACAGCGTGAGTGGCATAGCCCGTTCCCGATTAAGTAGCCCCACTTTATCCAGAGCGGCACGCACCCGGCGCCCCACCTCACGATGGTCATACCCCGCGATGATCAGGGGTAACGCCACATTATCGAAAACCGTTCGATCGAAGAGCAGTTGGTGGTTTTGAAAAACAACGCCAATGTTGCGGCGATGTTGTGGAACGCCACGAGGACGCACTGTCGCCAGGTTTTGACCGTCCACTGTGACCTGCCCACGACTGGGACGATCCATCAGCATGATCAGTCGCAGCATTGTACTTTTACCTGCACCTGAATGACCAGTGAGGAAAACCAGCTCGTCGCGATCTATACTGACACTGACTTCTCGCAAGGCATCGTGTCCTTCCTCGTAGCGTTTGCTTACCCGGTCAAAAGTGATCATGCAGCGGCATTTTCGTCGTCAAACAACGCTTCGATAAACTGATCGGCCTGAAATGGGCGCAAATCTTCCGCAGCCTCACCCACGCCAATAAAGCGAATCGGCAAGCCCAGTTTTTTTGCTATGGCGAAGATGATGCCCCCCTTAGCGGTACCATCCAATTTGGTCAGCGTGAGGCCGGTAACACCTACCCATTGCTGGAAGTGTTCGGCCTGAGACAAAGCGTTCTGCCCTGTACCCGCGTCCAAAACCAACATCACCTCATGCGGCGCAGACGTATCCAGCTTGCCCATTACCCGAACCACTTTTTTCAACTCTTCCATGAGATTGTCTTTGTTATGCAGCCGACCGGCTGTGTCGGCAATCAACACATCGATCTTACGCGCGCGGGCCGCCTCCAAAGCATCGAACAGGACCGATGCACTATCCGCACCAGTGTGCTGGGCAATCACGGGTACATCGTTGCGTTCACCCCACACCTGAAGCTGCTCTACTGCTGCGGCCCGGAAGGTGTCGCCAGCAGCAAGCATGACTGATCGGCCATTGCCCTGATAGTGCTTTGCCATCTTGCCGATCGTAGTCGTTTTTCCCACTCCGTTGACGCCTACCATCAGGACCACAAAGGGCTGGTGACCCTGGACCTCCAGGGGCTCCTCGCAAGGCTGCAGCATGGCCAGAAGCTCTTCGCGTAATGCGGCTTGAAGCGCTTCAGGCCGCGTCAATTCCTTGCGGGAGACACGCAGGGTCAGTTTTTCAATGATTTCCCGTGTAGCGTCTATACCCACGTCGGCCATCAGCAGGCGCGACTCCAGCTCCTCAAACAGATCGGCATCAATTTCCTTGTGGCCCAGGAACAGATTGCCCATCCCCTGCACCAAATTATCACTGGTGCGCCCCAGCCCGCGGCGTAATCGGGAAAAGAAACCCTGTTTGTCTTCTACCTCTGCCGGTCGCTTTGCTTCGGACTCCAATAAAAGCTCTGCTTGTGGCGTGGACTCCGACGCTGATTCCAACACTGGTTCGGGTTCTGGTTCTGGTCGCTGCTCTGGCACTGCTGCCGAGTGCGGATGATCTTCCTCAGCCGGGAGAAGCTCATCAGCCTGAACAGCGGCATCGCCGGACACAGAGTGGATCTCTTGAGTCTCCACCTGTTTTTTGCGTCTAAAAAATTTCATATATGTCGTGCTAGAGTAAGGGCAAACGAATGTCTGCGAAGACATCTATCGTAACATCCTTGGATTCAGTGAAGAAATGGCGAGATCAAATAGCCGAACAGGGAAGCAACAGGTGCGAATCATTGGCGGACACTGGCGCGGTCGTAAACTTGCGTTCACTCCGGCAGACGGACTGCGCCCGACCGGGGACAGAATCAGGGAAACGCTATTCAACTGGTTGGCCGACTATACGGCGGGTGCCCGCTGCGCCGACTTATTTACCGGAAGTGGAGCCCTGGGACTCGAAGCACTTTCCCGTGGTGCTGATCACTGCGCTTTTGTGGACAGTTCAGGCGCGGCACTGACGCAGGTTTGTGATCACTTACATACGCTAGGCGCCAATATTAGGGGCACATGTACTCCGGGTTCTGCACAGCAGTTTCTCGAAGCAAGCACTGACTCCTTTGATATAGTATTTATCGACCCCCCTTTTCATCAACAACTGGTGGAGCCTGTGTGCGCGATACTGGCTCGCCGACAACTGGTACGCAAAGGCGCGATAGTCTATATAGAGACGAGCACGGCGGAACCGTCACCCCAGCTTCCTGCCGGCTGGAATCCCCACCGGGAGAAAGCCTCCGGCGGCGTTGCCTATCGTCTGTTTACCGTTGATCAGATAGCGGATTGACTTCAATGATATGGGCCAATTGCACGGGCACATTGTCGCTCCCTCGCAAATTGTTTACCATTTGCAACCATGACCTCAGAAACTGGCCGTCGATATGAGAACCAAGTGCGTCGTTTACCCGGGCACCTTTGACCCCATTACCAATGGCCACGTAGACCTGACAGAACGCGCCGCGCGCCTTTTTGATCGGGTAGTCGTAGGCATAGCGCACAGCGAAAAGAAGACGCCGTTATTCTCACTGGAGGAACGGGTTTCGCTCTGTGAAGCATCGCTCGCGCATCTGGACAATATTGAGGTGGTGGGTTTTAGCAATCTGCTTACGGACTTCGTCCAAAGCCAAAACGCGCGATGCGTGTTGCGAGGCCTTCGGGCAGTGGCGGATTTCGAATATGAGTTTCAACTGGCAAACATGAACCGAGCGATATTCCCCGAGTTTGAGAGCATCTTTCTGACACCCTCAGAGCATCTATCCTATATTTCCTCGTCACTGGTAAGAGAGATCGCCACTTTAAACGGCGACATCAGTCCGTTTGTCCCGAGCGAGGTAGCTCTAGCGCTCAAGAATCGCTTTGCCGGCAACTGAAGCTTTTCGGCGAACAGGCTGACAAATCAAACAGCCGTCTCAGGACTCAGGATATTCCGCTTCCGCTACCGCTTCTTTTTCGTTTTGTCTGCGAATCGCCTCAGCGTCCTTTCCCGTGTAACCGGTATCACGGCAGCCCAGGCAGCGCATAAAGGTTGTCTCTGCTGGCCCGCCAATCAGAGTCCCTGCTGCTTCACTGGCGTTGCCCGCCAGTAGGGTAAATGGCAAGCTAACCAGCCATACGGCAGCGCCTCCAACAGTCAGCACTACACCGATGGGGCGTGCAACCAATAAATCTCCCACCATGGCCCATTCATTGGGGCTTTCATCGATTGCCTCCTGAGCCCACACCACCTGTGGTACCAGCATGCAGCTCACCATCAGCGCTACCGTGGTACGACGTACTTTCGCTATTATTCTCATTATTTCCCCCGCGAGTTTAACCCGCTCCCCTTTCGGACCAGTTTAGCCCGATCAGTGCTGACAGGTCACGCAGTAGACGCTGCTGCGCTGCCCCAGACGCCGCTCTTGCAACACTGAGCCACAGGTCTTGCAAGGCTGCCCTCCCCGGCCATAGACGAGTAGTTGCTGGGCGAAGTATCCGGGCTTCCCATCGCCGCCGACAAAATCCCGAAGAGTAGTCCCACCCTGCGCTATGGCGTTAGTGAGCACTAGCTTCACATTTTCCGCCAAGTGCTGATAACGCGCGCTGGAGATGCGCCCGGCAGCTCGGTCCGGACGAATACCCGCCAGAAACAGGGCCTCGTTAGCGTAAATATTACCAACGCCAACTACGACTTTCCCGTCCATTATGAAGCTCTTTACGGCCAATTTTCGACCACGCGATCGGCGGTACAAAAGCTGTCCGTCGAAGTCGGACGAGAGTGGCTCTGGTCCCAGGTTCCTCAGCAACGGGTGGTCATCCCCCGGCGCAAGCCAAAGGAAACAGCCAAAGCGTCGTGGGTCGTGGTAGCGCAGACAAACACCACCATCAAACAGAATATCGATATGATCGTGCCGGCCGGGCGGCTTTGTGGCATCAACCAGGCGCAGAGACCCGGACATCCCCAGATGCACCATCAGTGAACCGGCTGCGGTGCGAAAAAGAAGGTATTTGGCCCGCCGCTGTACTGCTTCAATAACCTGTCCCGATAAGAGGGCGACGAGCTGGTCAGGCACGGGCCAGCGCAAACGAGCTTCACGCACGATGACTCGCCTTACCACCTGATTGAGGCAATGTGGCTCGACGCCTCGTCGCGTAGTTTCAACTTCGGGCAGTTCAGGCATGGCAGTTTGTTAGCACTTGTCACCTTCCCTAAAAAACCCAGGCCCTGAAGCAAAAAACCCCGGCAGTCGCCAGGGTTTCATAGAAAAGTCTTAAGCGCTAATTTTTACTTAATTTTGCTTTCTTTATACATCACGTGCTTACGTGCCACGGGATCGTACTTCTTCATCTCAAGTTTGTCGGGCGTGGTACGCTTGTTTTTGTCGGTGGTATAGAAGTGTCCTGTACCAGCCGAGGAATTCATTCTAACTTTTTCTCTCATCGCCAATCTCCCTTATACTTTCTCGCCACGACCGCGGATTTCTTCCAGTACCTGCTCAATTCCCTTTTTGTCGATTATGCGCATGCCTTTGCTAGAAACGCGCAAACGAACATAACGCTTCTCCGACTCCAACCAGAATCGATGGTGGTGCAGGTTCGGCAAAAAACGGCGTCGGGTGCGGTTTTTTGCGTGTGATACGTTGTTTCCTGTTACCGGACGCTTGCCGGTAACCTGACAGACTCTTGCCATGATCGTTGCTCTCCCAAATAAGACGCGGGAATTCCAGTAAAAAAGGGTGTGCTTTGCGGCCAAAACAGAGCTCCAGCCGCGCAGAGCGCGACTTTATACCAGAACACCCCAGCCATAGCAAGGCCAACCCTAGGCGCGAAAAGCCTCCGCACCAGCGTCGCGCCGAATGATTCCGGGAGGTTACGCAGTCAATGCCAGTCGCTAGTGTGCGCCCCAACACCCATCACAGCAGCCCTTCCTCCGCGAATGAGTACTCCCGGCCAGCGCCAACGATTATGTGATCTAGCACCCTTATATCCAGCAGTGATAGGGCGGATTGAAGGCGCTCTGTGATCCTGCGGTCAGCACTACTGGGCTCTGCCACCCCGGAAGGATGGTTGTGGGCGAATATCACCGCCGCAGCTCCATACTGCAGTGCGCGGACTGCAACTTCTCGCGGGTAAACGGCAGCCCCATCAAGGGTGCCTAGAAACAAATCTTCACAGCGCTGCACCCGGTTCTGACTGTCCAAAAACAGACACGTGAACACCTCTCTGTTGCGGCTGCCAAGGTGATGTTGCAAAAAGCGCCTGGTTTCACTCGGGCTGTTCAGCGCACTACCGGCAGACACCTCCTCCAGCGCCTGACGGCTAACGATCTCCAAGGCCGCGCGCAGCCGGCCATATTTGGCCGGCCCTACCCCCTGGCATGACAGCAGGCTATCTTGATCGGCTCGCAGCAACCCGCCAATGCCACCAAATTCGCGCAACAATGCGCGCGCCATATTCAATGCGCTGCAATCTCGATAGCCCGTGTGAAGCAGCACAGCAAGTAACTCTGCATCAGAGAGTGATGCCGCGCCTCGCTCCAGCAATTTATCCCGGGGACCCTCTCCGGGCATCCAACGCGCTATACTCATGGTACTCATCCGTGAGCCTCCTACCTGCGGTGTCAAATACCACTCCACAGTGATATCTTTTGCCTTCCGCCATCTTCCCAATTTGAGCGAGCAAATGGCACATCTTTTTAATCACAACGTCCTGCTCGGCGTCAGCGGCGGTATTGCCGCCTACAAGTCTGCCGAGCTGGTTAGACAGTTGCAGGAGCGCGGGGCCAGTGTGCGCGTGATCATGACCCACGGTGCCCAAGAGTTCATCACACCCCTGACACTGCAGGCGCTTTCAGGCAATCCCGTGCATACCGAACTGCTGGACGAGAAAGCTGAACAGGGCATGGGCCACATTGAACTTGGCCGCTGGGCCGACCTGCTGTTGATTGCACCGGCTACCGCAGATCTGATTGCGCGATTGAGTATGGGTCGCGCCGACGACCTACTCACGACGGTCGCTCTTGCGACTGCCGCGCCGCTACTGCTGGCACCTGCTATGAATCAACAGATGTGGAAAGATCCGGCAACCATCGCCAATATCGCCACTCTCTCTCAACGAGGCGCACAGATGATCGGCCCGGCCTCAGGGCAGCAGGCGTGCGGTGATACTGGCCCCGGACGGATGGAAGAGCCATCAATTATTGCGCAAGCTGCCACGGAATTGTTTGCGACGGGCGAGCTGGCAGGTAAAAGGATCGTCATTACAGCAGGCCCCACCCGTGAAGCCCTGGATCCAATACGATACATTTCCAACAACAGCTCTGGAAAAATGGGATACGCGCTCGCGCAAGCAGCGGCAGATGCCGGTGCAATAACAACGCTGGTTAGCGGTCCCGTCAATTTGACGCCACCTGACCATGTGCAGCTCCTTTGTGTGGAGACTGCTGAGCAAATGCTGAATCAGTGTCTGGCGTTGTTACCCCAGTGCGACATATTTATTGCTTGCGCTGCGGTAGCCGACTATCGTCCCGCAACGATCCAGGAACAAAAAATAAAAAAGGGGCCCCAGGAAGTAAGCCTGCCATTGGTTCGCAACCCGGATATCGTGGCGGCGGTCAGCGCTAGCAAGCACAGCCCCTACACGGTTGGTTTTGCCGCAGAGACAAACGACGTGGTCTCATACGCCCGGGCCAAAATGGAGCGAAAAGGGCTGGATATGATTGTGGCCAACGACGTCTCTGATCCGTCCATTGGCTTCAATAGTGATGACAATAGTGTGACCGTGTTGTGGCGCACTGGAGAGCATACTGCTGAGCGTGCGAACAAGGGCACCATAGCTCGACAAATTGTGACATTGATAGCACAACAAATCGACAGTGCCAGTTAGACTGAAGCTGTCTAGCGCGCACTTTCCGCCCGTCGAGAAGCACTGGTGCGAAAGCGGCAATAATAGGAAGTATGCCCATTTGTGTGGTCGCTACTATGTAATATCATAACTATATGCACCTACACATTGGCTCAGTGAATGCTGAAGCTTAAAAAAACCCAAAAAACTGTCTCCGAAAACGATGACAAGAAGGAAGCAGTCTCACAGAGTCAGCAGGGAATTATCGCCAAAGGCAATGCCTTAAAGAGCATTGGTGGTATGGCCCTGCTAGTTACTCTCGTGCCCGTGTTGCTGGGATTTAGTTACCTGAGTCTAATTCGCGAACCCTACTTGCAAAACCAGCAGATCGCGCGGGTTGCATCGTCTTTCGCAGTGCAGCAGGCAACGAATGTCCATCACCTGTTTGATCGAATGGAAAATCGTGTTCAAAGTGCCGCACTGTCACCCCTAGCACTTTCGGCGATAGCCAGTAGGTCGACGGATGACATTGCCCTGGTAGAAAAGGCTATGCTGGACTACTTTCCAGAAGTGATCAGTTTGCGCATTATCCCGGTTGGAAATATGGGCACGGCGGTTTTCGCAGATGGCAATCAGGGCCTACGCAATCACATTGAAGTTGACCTTGTAAGGCGCGCCAGCGAGGGCGAGGAAATCCAACCCGAAGCCTACAAGTTTGAAGATCAGTGGCTGACCTCCATGGCTGCTCGTGTAACGCATCCACGCATTGAGGAACACCAGGCTGTTATCATTGTGACTATCGATAATACACAGATAGTCACTCAGCTGAAATCCCTGGATCAAGCGAGTGGTCGATTTGCACTCGAGCAACTGTACACGACCTCCTCGGGCAACGAACGCGTAGATGTCATTGCCGTAAACGGCAGCGCCGCCCCTGATACAAACACGCACTATGCCGATGTTCCGGAGACGAGGTGGCGGGTAGCATTTAGCCCCTCGAAGAAATTACTGGCCACGCTTCACATCCAGCAGTCGCCTTTGTTCGCCGTACTAACGACAATTGTGATCGCAACGATCTGCTCCCTCTTATTGCTCTTGATACTATTCCCCAGGAAGTTGGATGCCGAAGTGAACAAGATCATTTCCGCGGCGGACCGAAAGTCGTCTTTTACCCTGTCAATACCCGAGCTGGTCTCGATCGCCAAGCAATTGCGGCGTGCCACATTGCGTGCCCTGCGTCAAAACAGCTCCAGCCATGAAAAAATACCCCAGCCCGAGGTTGAAGCTATCTCATCTCCCGACCCAGACCTGGCCAACCACATGTTCCATACGGATAGCATGCTGGATCAGGAGGAGGAAGTGCTGGATCTTGATTTATCCAACGAAAAGGACAGCTCAGCCGCTGCCGACACAGAGGCCGATTTCCCGGCGCACATATTTCGTGCCTACGATATCCGCGGCCTCGCAGATACCGAATTGGGCGATGAGCTAATCTCGAATATTGCCAGAGCCATTGGCAGCATCGCTGGGGAAATGGGCGAACAAACACTAATTGTCGGATGTGATGGGCGGGAATCCAGCCCGCGTATTAAATCCGCGCTGATTCGGGCCATGATGGAAACAGGAAGAGACATTGTTGATATCGGCCTGGTGCCAACACCACTTCTATATTTTGCGACGCGGCACCTCAATTATCACTCTGGCGTAATGGTTACTGGCAGCCACAACTCGGCAGAGCACAACGGACTAAAAATCGTGCTCAACCAGCAAACTATTGCCGCCGGTGGCATCCAGCAGATTCGTGACCGGGTGTTGGCAGGCACATTCGGCACGGGGGACGGACGCATGACCCGCGAAGAAGTGATGCCGGCCTACATCGAAGCGGTTTTGCACGATATCGCTATTGCAGTCCCTCTCAAAATAGTGATCGATGCCGGTAATGGCGCAACTAGCGAGATTGCGCCATTACTCTTTGACGAGCTCGGCTGCGAGGTCGAACGCCTGCACTGCGAAATTGACGGACGCTTCCCCAACCACCCCCCTGACACCAGCGACGAAAACAACCTTGCAGATCTGGCGCTGGTTGTTCAAAAAGTAGGTGCCGATTTTGGTGTGGCTTTCGACGGAGACGGAGACCGCCTGGCCGTGGTCACCCCGTCAGGACAGATTGTGCGATCCGATGTTCTACTGATGCTCTTCGCGCAAGATGTCGTGTCACGTAATCCCGGCGCAGACGTGGTGTTTGACGTAAAATGCAGCCGCCACCTCTCCACATTGATAACCCAATATGGCGGTCGGCCTGTGTTATGCAAAACAGGGCATGCATTTATGAAGGAAAAGATGATGGAAACCGGCGCTCTTTTGGGTGGTGAGTTTTCAGGCCACATGTTCTTCGGCGAGCGATGGTTTGGGTTTGATGATGGGATGTACGCCGCAGCACGCCTCGCTGAAATCCTCAGTACCCACGGAGAAAGCCTGGACGATTCTATTTCCAAATTTCCAACCACTGTCAACACACCAGAAATTATTATTCCCGTGGCGGATAGCTACAAATTTCTATTGATAGAAAAGATTGTCAAAGAGTCAGACTTCTCTTCGGGGAAAGTTAACACCATAGATGGCGTCCGCGTTGATTTCAATAATGGCTGGGGACTAGTGCGGGCTTCGAATACCGGCCCGGCACTTACGGCCCGCTTCGAAGCAGACACGCAGGAAGCCCTCGACATGATTCAGGACGAATTCAGAGCCCAGATTGCACTGATCGACCCTGAGATTGAACTTGATTTCTAAAAAATGGCCCCGACAGGACCCGATATAACAGCAGGCACCCCTATGTCACTCGACCGCGCAGAAGCCCTCAATATCGCCCAGGTACTAACTGAAGCACTACCGTATATTCAGCGCTTTACCGGCAAGACCATTGTGGTCAAGTTTGGGGGCAACGCTATGGTAGACCCAGAGCTGCAGGAAAGCTTCGCCAGGGATGTGGTATTGATGAAACTGGTGGGCATGAACCCGATAGTAGTGCATGGCGGGGGACCCCAGATTGGCGCTTTACTGGAAAAGCTAAATATTAAAAACGAATTCGTTGACGGAATGCGCGTAACAGACGCTAAAACCATGGATGTGGTCGAAATGGTCCTCGGGGGAAGCGTCAACCAGGAAATCGTCTCATCAATAAATCGCAATGGCGGCAAGGCCCTGGGTGTCACTGGCAAAGACGGGCAGTTAATTCGAGCTCGCAAACTCAAGGTAAGCCGCTACAGCCACGAGCTGGGCGCGTCAGAAATCGTAGACATTGGAAATGTTGGGGAGGTGGACCAGATTGACACCGAAGTGTTGGACGTACTCCTTGGAAGCAACTTTATCCCGGTCATCGCGCCGATCGGCGTGGGGAAAGACGGCACTACCTATAACATCAACGCAGACCTTGTGGCTGGAAAACTGGCGCAGATAATGCAATCTGAAAAACTGATGTTGTTGACGAATGTCGCAGGACTGCTCGACAAGGATGGGCAGATCCTCACCGGCTTGAACACCGAACAGGTGGATGGATTGATTAACGATGGCACTATCAGCGGTGGTATGCTGCCAAAAATCAGTTGCGCCCTGGCTGCGGTAAAATCTGGCGTCACCAGCGCCCATATTATTGATGGTCGAGTACCACACGCCGTTCTTTTGGAGATTTTCACTGATGAGGGCATGGGCACCCTTATCACCAATATGCATTTCTGACCGACAAAAATCTTAAAAAACCTGCTCCATTATTGTCGGGCTTGTTGCAGGCAAGACAGGTAATCGCTAGCATGCGTTAGAACGCTATTCGAAATGGACCACGATGCCTCCTAAAAAATATCAAAGGCGCCAACAAATACTGGAAGCTCTGGCGCAAATGCTGGAGGCTAAGCCAGGTAGCCGAATTACCACTGCAGGGCTGGCCAAGCAGGTGGGCGTCTCCGAAGCGGCCTTGTACCGTCATTTCCCTAGTAAGTCGAAAATGTTTGAGGGGCTGATAGCGTTTATTGAAGATACTCTGTTTAGCCGCATCAAAATCATTCTGGCCGAGGACCATTCGACCGCGCAGCGATGCGAAAAGATGTTGATGTTGCTGCTGGTATTCAGTGAGCGTAATCCGGGCCTCAGCCGCATCCTCACCGGAGATGCGCTGGCGGGAGAATCCGAGCGCCTGCATCAGCGTGTGGTGCAACTGTTTGATCGCTTTGAAACACAGATCAAGCAGGTTATTCGCGAGGCGGAAATTCGCGAGGGCATGCGCCCAAGAATTCCCTTACCAGCTGCGGCGAATTTGCTGATGGCCGCTGCTGAGGGCCGCATCTCCCAGTATGTGCGCAGCGGTTTCCAACGAGCCCCAACAACAGACTGGACACAGCAATGGGAATTTTTAATGGCTGGTTTTTTTCGCGACGCTGTCAGCCAGTCACTTTCCGACCAGGCCTCCAGCTTCGTAAACTAAACGTGACGCACTTGGACTTCTCCAGCGCCTTCTTGTGAGGCTCAGATTATTAACGGGTCCTCTGATCACTTAGTGTGCGCCGCAACACTATAGCCTCCTGCAACATTTCAAAGCGCTCTATATCGGCCGCAAAACGCGCCGCAAGCTCCTCTTTTTCTATCTGACGTTCGGCGATAGCACGATCAGTAGTGTCAATTTCTCCTTGCAGGTCGTCGATGGCCCGGAGGCGATCTACCCCCACGATCATGCCAGACCGCTCTATGCCAGCCGCCTCTATTTGATAATTTTCCACTTTCTGCTTGAGCGACCGACGATTGCTTTTGAGAATACTAACTCTGATCTGGAGATCCCCCAGACCGCGCTTTCTCGCGTCTTCAATATCCTCTGTCGTGCTGTAGCGAAGCATGAGGGATTGATCCCATGCACGCAGACGCTCCTGCTCCGCCGTGGCCGCCTGTTCTCGTGTTTTCTCAGCGTCCTTTATCTTTTTTTCTTCAGGGGTAAGAGCGCGGGGCACGACTTTGATCACTGTTCCATCGTGGTTGAGGACCTCATAGCCGCCAGCGACTAAGTGCGTGGGGACCTGATAGTCCACCACCACAACACCATCCACATTGCGGTATCGGTATAATTGCTTACTAGCCTCGGCACTTGACGCGAAAGCCAAGCAGAGCACCCATGTCCATGTATAGACGTGGCGAATATGTGAAAACCGGAAGTTCATATCTCCAATATAGGACCTGTACCAATTTCGTACAAGTTGGCGAGCTGCCGAAGATGCGCACTTAGGCAGCGTGCCCTATACTCCGAAGCTTTCGCGGTAGCGCCTCATGGCATCCAGGGCACCGGACGGCACATTCTCCATACTGTCCAGATAATCGATGATCTGCCCCATGTTGACAATACTAAGCACTGGTACCCCATACTCTTGCTCCACTTCCTGTATTGCTGACAGAGCACCGGCTCCGCGCTCCTGGCGATCAAGCCCAACAACAACGCCCGCCAGCTCTGCACCCTCCCTGGCAATAATGTCGATCACCTGACGAACAGCGGTACCCGCAGTGATAACGTCATCAATGACCAACACACGCCCATGCAACGGGTCGCCCACAAGGGTTCCTCCTTCACCGTGGGCCTTGGCTTCCTTGCGATTGTAGACGAAAGGGGCGTCCAGCCCGTGATGGTCCGCCAGGGCGACAGCCGTTGCGGCCGCTAACGGGATACCTTTGTATGCGGGCCCCAGCAACACGTCAAAGCTCACGCCCGATTCAACGATACAATGCGCGTAACAGCGGCCCAATGCGGCAAGCGCTCGGCCGTTTGCAAAAGCACCTGCATTAAAAAAGTACGGGCTTAGACGACCCGATTTAAGTGTAAATTCACCAAATTTCAGCACCTGGCATTGACGTGCTAGATCGATAAACTCAGTGCGGTAGGCATCCATGGCGCATTAGATCCTTAAAGGAGGCTTTGTATTCCACAGTTTACGCTATAGAATGCTTGCATCTGGTTTTTGCCACTCTCTACTAACAAGATTTGAGCCGGAACATTTCTCCCGGCAGTCGCCATAATCTGCAGTGGTGAAGCCACCAAGCTTCAAGTTTAACAATCGGATGCTCGAGCTCTCCGCGAGAAAGCCCGGTGGCTGCATTAGGCTGGCGCCTAAGTCGCGCATCATACACGCTCTCATACCAAGGGGCTATGAATGAGAATTATCAGTTTCAGTGCTGACGGCATTAAAAACGCTGCCGAAGAGGGATTTTTCGACTGGCTGAAAGAACAGGATGCGGACTTTATCTGCGTTCAGGATTTGCAGTGTTCAGAATACGACCTGCAGGACAGCCAGTTCTTCCCGGAAGAGTACAACAGCTACTTTTTTGACGATGTCGATGGGAAGGCCAATGGCGTAGCTATCTACTGTCGAAAGATGCCCAAGGCCATCATGACTGGGCTGGGGTTTTCAGACTTTGATATGGAAGGTCGCTATGTTCAGGCCGATTATGAAAATTTCAGCGTAGCTTGTTTGCTGGCTCCGCAAGCAGAAAAAGATAACGCCGAGCAACAATCCCGAAAAAATGAATTTTACGGCCTTTTTGGCGCACACCTGCAAAAAGTTCGTAATAAGCGCCGGGAATTCATCATTTGTGGCAACTGGCACATCGCCCATTGCCCGGAGGATGTACAGGACACGCAGAAAAATAGCACTACATCCGGCTTCCTGGCCGAAGAGCGTCAGTGGATGAGCGAATTGCTGCAATCAGGCTATGTCGATGCATTTCGCGAAATAAGCTCCGACCAGGATGAATTCAGCTGGTGGCCAGATGGCGAAGTGGGATCAAATGGCTGGCGTACAGACTTCCAAATTATTTCGCAAGGCCTGAAGTATTCGGTCGACTACGGCGCAATTTATAAGATCAAACAGTTTTCATCCCACGCGCCCGTCATCATGGACTACGATATCGAGCTGTAGTGCTGTGAGGGCGCCAAGAAGGGGCGCCCAATAATAACTGCTGCGGCAACCGCACCCATGATCATAAAGCCAACGCGGCTCTCTGCTGCATGATCAGCTGCTGTATCCCCATTGCCGCCAAATCCAGCATGCTATTCAGTTCTGCGCGGGAATAGGGCGCTCGCTCTGCCGTACCCTGCACTTCAATCAACCCCTCAGGATCGGCCATAATGACATTCATGTCGGTATCTGCAGCCGAATCCTCAAGATAATCAAGGTCCAGCACGGGTGCACCCTGGTAGATTCCCACTGATACAGCGGCGACCAGGTGCAGCAGTGGGTCCGCGGTGATCAATTTCTCGCGCTGCAGGTAACGAATGGCATCCACCAATGCAACACAGGCGCCAGTAATAGCAGCTGTGCGGGTGCCTCCATCGGCTTGAATCACGTCACAATCTATCGTTATCGTATTCTCCCCGAGCTTGGACATATCCAGAGCCGCCCGCAAGGAGCGCCCGATTAATCGCTGTATCTCTACCGTACGCCCGCCTTGCTTGCCCCGACTCGCCTCCCGGCCCATACGGCTGTCGGTAGAGCGTGGCAACATGCCGTACTCAGCGGTTACCCAACCATGGCCCTGACCACGCATAAATGATGGGACACCTTTGTCCACCGATGCAGTACAAATAACGCGTGTGTCACCAAAGCAGACGAGAACAGAGCCCTCCGCATGCCGAGTGAAGTTGCGGGTGATACT
Organism: Haliea sp.; assembly: GCA_002862985.1. Lineage (GTDB taxonomy): Bacteria > Pseudomonadota > Gammaproteobacteria > Pseudomonadales > Halieaceae > Marimicrobium. The sequence goes on along the minus strand of PKCY01000215.1, from coordinate 12,538 downwards.
AATTTCTCGCAGTTGCTCAGGCGAGCGGCCACTGGGACGTTGCATGAAAATGCCTCTTAAGAATTATCAGTCGCGAAAGTATACGCGAGGCAGCAAACAGAGGCAGTCAATTCTCACTGGCAGACTTCCAGCTCGCCAGGCACCGCGGCCTATTTTACTAGCGGTCCCCTGAGTATCTCCCGATGGTATCTATATGCCCCAATAACAAACTGCTACACTCGAAATTCGATTGAACTCCCTGGAGCCTGCCCCCTGTCCATGATTCAGAGCATGACTGCCTTCGCCAGAGAAAGCGCGAGTACAGACCAAGGTGTAATTACAGTGGAACTCCGGTCTGTGAACCACCGCTACCTCGATTGCAGCTTCAAACTCCCCGACGCGCTGCGACCGCTTGAGCCACTGCTCCGCGATAAGGCGGGTAGCGCGCTTGCCAGAGGTAAGCTTGAATGCATGATGCGGCTGCAAGGTCAGGCGGCACAAACTGACGAGCTGCAAATAGATACCGCAAAACTGGAAGCGCTGCTGGCCGCCACCGCAATCGTCGGGAACCAACTCGGAGATAGCGCGCCCATCAGCCCGATGCAAGTCCTGCAGTATCCGGGGATATGCAGCGCAAAAGAACACTCCCCAGAGCTGTTGCAAAAGGAGGCACAGACTCTGTTCGACCGAGCACTGCAATCCATGCAACAAAACCGCCGGCGGGAGGGTGACAAGTTGGCCGGACTCATACTCGATCGTCTGGTCCAGGTGGCGACGGAAGTGGAGACCACTCGCGAGCAGTTGCCCGCGCTGATGCAGCAACAACGTGGCCGCATCACTTCCCGTATTGCTGAACTGGGGGTGGAAGTTGACGAGGAACGGCTGGAGCAAGAGCTCGTCTATATTGCGCAAAAGGCGGATGTTGCCGAGGAATTGGATCGCCTGGAAGCCCATATCGGCGAAGTTCGTCGCACATTGGAAAAAGGCGGCCCCTGTGGCCGCCGCCTGGATTTTCTGATGCAGGAACTCAACCGGGAAGCCAACACGCTATCCTCGAAATCCCTTTCAGCTAAAACCACACAAAACGCCGTAGAGCTAAAAGTGCTGATAGAGCAGATGCGAGAACAAATACAAAATATCGAATAAGACCTGACCACGCACGACAACACCCCCAGCAGGAACAGAACATGACAAGCCCAGGAACACTTTATACGGTTTCCGCCCCCTCTGGAGCCGGCAAAACCAGCCTGGTCAATGCCCTCGTGCAGCGTTGCCAGGATCTGGTGGTTTCTGTGTCCCACACAACACGTGCCGTTCGTCCCGGCGAAGAGGATGGCGTCAACTACCATTTTGTCGCAGAACAAGATTTCAGAGCGATGCTGGAGCGAGCCGAATTTCTGGAGCACGCGCTAGTGTTTGGCCATCTCTACGGGACATCACAACGCTGGGTAGAGCTGCAACTCAACCGCGGCTATGACATTATTCTTGAAATCGATTGGCAGGGCGCGCAGCAGGTCAAACGCCTACTACCTCAAACTCGGGCTATTTTTATCCTACCGCCCTCTCGCGAAGCTCTGCAGCAGCGACTCACCCGCCGGGCACAGGACGATCCAGGTACTATCGAGAATCGCCTAGATAAGGCAGTAGAGGAAATGTCGCATTATGTGGACAGCGACTACCTGGTGGTAAACACTGACTTTGACAGGGCGCTGGATGAGCTGCAGTCCATCATTACCAGCCAGCGCCTGCTGACAACACGACAACGAAATAGCCTGAACGACATGCTAGCGTCGCTGCTGAGTTAGTCTCTATAGGCCGAAGACAACCCTTCTCGACCCATCGCCTGGGGAATAATACTGCTGGACGTAACCCCGGGGCTTCGCGTTATAATTGAGGGTTCCGCTAAAGAAGATTACAGACGGCCAGATCGGGGTATTAAAATACTCAGGGCCGCCGAATCACATTCACTTGCACTGTGCCACCTGAGCGAAGTCTTAAGGAGACACACAATATGGGAAACATTCAAAAATGGCACGCGTAACCGTTGAAGATTGTCTGGAAAACGTCGCGAATCGCTTCGAGTTGGTCATGGTTGCCAGCAAGCGCGCCCGGCAGCTCGCTACGGGAGGCAAAGACCCATTGGTGCAGGAGGAGTCAGACAAGCCCACCGTCATTGCGCTGCGCGAAATTGCTGAAGGGTTCGTGACCAACGAAATTCTCAGCCGCGAAGAGGAATTGGAAGCAGAGGAAGAGTTGGCTGAAGTAATGGAGGTAGGCGAGCCGATCTAGGCAAGCCCCCTCAAATCTAGGGGGCAGCTCTGGCACGGGTCACAGATCAACGACATGCAAACCATAGCTGCCCTCAGCACCACCCTTGGAACCTACCTCAATCCCGAACAAGCTAATCACGTAAAGCGCGCCTATTTCTTCGCCGAACAAGCCCATTACGGACAAAAACGGCGCAGCGGCGAACCCTATGTAACGCATCCTCTGGCAGTAGCCAGCATTCTAGCCGATATGCACATGGACCATCAGAGCCTGGTCGCGGCCATGCTGCATGATGTCATTGAAGACACGGGAATTGAGAAATCCGTGATCGGCGAGCAATTTGGCCCCACTGTGGCGGAATTGGTAGACGGCGTTAGCAAGCTTACGCAGATGGAGTTTCAGTCACTGGAAGAAAAACAGGCGGAAAACTTCCAAAAAATGGCGCTGGCTATGGCCCAAGACATTCGCGTCATTCTTGTAAAGCTGGCAGACAGATTGCACAACATGCGCACACTGGGCGTGCTCACCTCAAATAAGGCGCGGCGGATTGCCCGCGAAACACTCGACATTTACTCCCCCATCGCCATGCGGCTGGGCATGAACAATGTCCGTATGGAATTTGAAGACCTCGGTTTCAGCGCACTCTACCCCATGCGTGCCAGACGTATCGACGCCGCCCTGCGACTCGCAGGGGGAAATCGCAAGGAACTCGTGGAGAAGGTTCGTCATCAAATCGAGGCGACGCTTGAACAGGAAGGCCACCAGATTTCGGTCGTCGGGCGCGAAAAGCACTTATACAGTATTTATAAAAAAATGAAGTCCAAACGGAAGTCCTTTTCCGAGATTATGGATATTTATGCCTTTCGCATCATCGTTGATTCAGTTGACACCTGTTATCGCGTGCTGGGGTGTATTCACAGCCTCTACAAACCGGTACCGGGTGAGTTCAAGGATTACATCGCGATCCCCAAGGCCAACGGCTATCAATCCCTGCACACAGTCCTCATGGGCATGCATGGAGTTCCCATAGAAGTTCAGATTCGCACCCAGGAAATGGAGGACATGGCCAACAATGGCATCGCCGCGCACTGGCTTTACAAAAGTGATGGCCAATCCGCCAATGGCAGCCATGCCCGAGCCCGAGAGTGGGTCCAGGGCCTTCTCGAAATGCAGCAGCGAGCCGGTAACTCTCTGGAATTTATCGAGAGCGTCAAGATCGATTTATTTCCAGACGAGATCTATGTCTTCACGCCCAAGGGGCGCATTCTTGAGCTGCCACGCAAGGCTACTGCGGTGGACTTTGCCTACGCAGTCCACACCGATGTGGGCAACAGCTGTGTAGCATGTCGCATCAACCGACGACTGGCCCCTCTCTCTGAGCCCCTGGAGAGCGGCCAGAGGGTAGAAATTTTGACATCATCCGGCGCGCGTCCCAATCCATCGTGGCTGGACTATGCCGTAACGGCCAAGGCCCGCTCCAATATTCACCACTTTCTCAAGCATCAGACCCGAGATGACTCTGTAGCCCTGGGACGCAGCTTGCTGGACAAGGGGCTCACTGGCTTCGGCAGTAACCTGGAGAAGCTTCCACAAAAAAACCTGGAAGACTTGCTAACCGAGTATCACTACGACAGCCTGGAAGACTTGCTAGTGGAGATCGCCCGCGGTAATCGCTTGCCTGCGCTTACGGCTCAACAGCTGCTCAGTGGGCCGGCAGGGGATCAGCCACAGAAAAGCGGCGGTGGCGCGCAACCCGTTGCAATCTGTGGCACTGAGGGCTTTATGGTGAGTTATGCCCGATGTTGCCACCCCATACCCGGCGACCCCATTGAAGGCTATCTGAGCCCAGAAAAAGGCGTGGTAGTACATAGGGAAGAATGTAACAACCTGGGCGATATGCGCCAGGGCGGCGAGCGACAAGTCGCGTTGCGCTGGGACGACGAAGTCGTTGGCGAATACTCCTCTGAACTGCGTGTCGAAGTTGAAAACCGCCGCGGTATGATTGCCGTCATCGCCACCCGTATCAACAGCATGGGTGTGAACATCGAGAAAATTTCCTCCGAAGACAAGGACTACCAGTTCACCTACGTCAGTCTGGAAATGCTGATAGAAAGCCGCGTCCACCTGGCCAGAATTATGAAACGCCTACGCACCATCAATCATGTGCGTAAAGTCGTCAGACTTAAAAACTAAGCCACCAGAAGATTACCCGACCATTCATGGAGAACCCCCTTGAGTAACCGTGCCATCATTTCTACCCCCGCAGCCCCAGACGCCATCGGACCGTATTCGCAAGCGGTAAAGGTGGGAAATACCGTTTGGCTGTCCGGCCAGATCCCGCTCGTCCCCGGTTCGACGGAGCTGATTACCGGTGATATCAGAGACCAGGCCACTCAAGTTTTCAAAAACCTTTGTGCAGTCGCTGATGCGGCAGGTGGCGGCTTGAGTAAGGCTGTGAAGATCAACATCTCATTGACCAACCTGGATCACTTCGGTGCCGTCAATGACGTCATGACCCAGTTCCTAGAGGAACCTTTCCCGGCCAGAGCATGCGTGGAAGTTGCCGCGCTGCCCAAAGGCGCTCAAATAGAGGTGGACGCGATTCTCGTACTCTAGAGTGAATCAAGTACCGCGCCGTAGCCACTTTTGTAGTCTGGATACAGCAGCTGATAACCACTTTCGCGAAGCGCGGTATTACGACACCGCTTATGCCCAGCGGTATTGTGGCGCGTAGGCTCTTCAACGGTGCCCATAGATTCCGGACCCTGAGTTGCCACTCCTAGCTCAGTAGCCAACCATGACTCCACCTCATAGCGAGGCGCGGACAGATCATCCACACCAATAATCATCGGTGCAATAGCTTCTCCAGACTGGGCCCGTTGTAACAAATGCGCAATAAGACCCGCGCAATCATCCCGATGAATTCTGTTGGTAAAACTTTCAGGCTCTCGCGGGCAAAGCTCTCCGCGGCGAATACGCGACAAAAGCCGACCTCCGTGCAAGCCATAGATACCGGCAAAACGCACCACGGACGCCGAATGACCAGAATTCAGAAGTTGTTGCTCAGCGGCAATGATCGGCTGAGCCCAGAGGTCTTTCTCGGTCAACGCGCTGCCCTCGTCCACCCATCCGCCGTTCGCTTCGGCAAAGACTCGAGTGCTGCTGGCCATTACAATATGCTGGGGGCGATGCGGCCCCAGGCCGGTCAGTAAATTGCCCATGGCCGTTTCAAAACCGTCTGTATAACCGTCCACAGAGCGGTCGGTAGGATTGAAGGTCGTCACCACAAATTCAGGCCGCAGCTCCGCCAGAAAGCCCAAACTCCCAGGCAACGTGTAGTTGGCCGCATGGGCAACAATTTCAGGCGGTAGCTTTGCAGTGTTGCGACGCACGCCCTCTACACGCCAACCCCTATCGAACAATAGGGCGCCTGTGCGAATACCCACATCGCCACACCCAACAAATAGGACAGAACTGCTCTTCATAAAATGATCCCTCACTGGTTACACTAGGGGCTTATCCAACACGGTCGACACCCCATGACATTAACAGAACTGCGCTACCTTGTAGCCCTGTCTGAAACAGGCCATTTTCGCAAAGCCGCCGAGCAGTGCAGCGTCAGCCAACCTACGCTGAGTATCGCGATCAAAAAGCTGGAGGAGGAATTGGGCGTTAGCCTGTTCGAACGAGCTCGCCAGCAGGTGGCGACCACACCAATCGGCGAGCGTATTGTGGAGCAGGCACATGCGGTACTGGCGGAAACCCAAACCCTGCGTCAGCTGGCGAACCTGGGCAAAGACCCGTTGGGAAGTATGCTCAGCGTGGGTGCGATTTATACCGTGGGCCCCTATCTCTTTCCCCGTTTGGTTAGCCGGCTACAGCGGTTGGCTCCCAAAATGCCTTTGTATATTGAAGAAAATTACACCGCTAGCCTGCGAGCCAAGCTAACCAGCGGCGAGTTAGATGCCATTTTCGTGGCGTTGCCATTTACAGAAACCGATGTGGTGACACAAACACTCTTCGATGAGCCCTTTGTGGTGTTGTTGCCGCAGGATCACGCACTGGCGAAGCAGTCACACATTGAACCGCGGGTATTGGCGGAGCACCGGGTGTTACTGATGGGCGAGGGACATTGTTTCCGTGATCAGGTGTTGGAGGCGTGTCCAGGTTTACAGCAAGCCATGCGTGAGAACTATGCGCGTGGCAATGCAGTGGTAGAAGGCAGTTCGCTGGAGACATTAAGGCATATGGTGGCGAGTGGCCTGGGCATTACTGTGCTGCCACATTCCGCTGCAAAGGAAGTCACGTATGGCGAACACACGCTGGCTGTGCGCCCCTTTGCAGATCCGGGACCAACGCGGAGCATCGCGCTCGCTTGGCGGGCTAGTTACCCGCGACCCGAGGCCATCGACATTCTCAACGACGCCCTGCGCGATCGGTAGCCTACTCATGCAAGGCATCGCCAATATATCTGTGCAGGAGCTGCGCGGCGTAGGCCCCAAGCTTGCGGGCAAGCTCTCTGACTACGGTGTTCACCGAGTAGAGGACCTGTTGTTCCATTTACCCCTGCGCTATCAGGACCGCACGCATGTGACTCCCATTGCCGGTGCGAGCGAGAGCATAGACCTCGTTATCGACGGAGAAGTGCGGGCAGCAGATGTGGTGTTTGGCAGACGACGCAGCCTCGTCGCCCGAATTCAGGATGGCACCGGTACATTGACACTGCGCTTTTTCCACTTCACCGCCGCCCAAAAAAATAACCTCAAACCGGGAACCCGCCTGCGCTGTTTCGGCCAGGTTCGTCGTGGCAGCAGCGGCCTGGAAATGTACCATCCCGAATATCGTCTACTGCAGGATGAAGGGTCTCCGGTAGAGGAGACGCTAACGCCCGTCTATCCAACAACAGCGGGTATCGGCCAAAATCAGTGGCGCAATCTCTGCGCACAAGCTCTATCTCGTATGCAACGGGAACAGGTTGGTGAGCTGCTGCCAGCCAGCGAGAAATACCCGTACGAACTGACACGAGCGCTGCAATACCTGCATGCCCCGCCCCCGGGAGCGTCACTTGAACTGCTGCGCGAAGGACGACACCCCGCCCAATTGCGGCTTGCACTTGAGGAACTGGTGGCACACAACCTATCGCTGCATCGTCTGCGTGAACGCCAGCAACGCGAGGGCGCTCCACCCATGGAGCAAAATGAAAATGCCCTGGCGAAGTTTCTCGCTACTCTATCGTTCACGCCCACCCAAGCCCAGAGCCGGGTACTGAGCGAAATCGCGGTTGATCTTGCCCGGACGGTGCCCATGATGCGATTGGTTCAGGGCGATGTCGGCTCAGGCAAGACTCTGGTTGCCGCAGGTGCAGCCCTTCAGGCCATCAATGCTGGTTTTCAGGTCGCTATCATGGCGCCGACTGAAATACTGGCCGAACAGCATTGGCAAAGCTTCTCTCAATGGTTTAAACCTCTGGGTATCGACATGGAGTGGCTGAGCGGCCGCTCCAAGGGCAACAAACGAGCCAACGCTTTGGCGCGTCTGATGTCCGGAGAGGCCAGCTTGGTAATTGGCACCCACGCTTTGTTCCAGGACGATGTGGCATTCTCACAACTGGGTCTGGTGATCGTCGACGAGCAACACCGTTTCGGTGTCCATCAGCGGCTCGCACTGACCCAAAAAACCGCGCCGGAACAGGGCCGCGCGCACCAGCTGGTAATGACCGCGACACCCATTCCACGAACACTGTCCATGGTGGCTTACGCGGACCTGGACTGCTCCATCATCGACGAATTACCGCCGGGACGGCAGGCCGTGACAACTGCGCTGGTCGACAGCGTCCGCCGGGAAGAAGTTGTCGCAAGGGTCGCCGCCGCCTGCAATGACGGCCGCCAGGCCTACTGGGTTTGTACCCTGATCGAAGAAAGCGATGTCCTGCAGGCGCAGGCCGCAGAGGCGACAGAGGCAGAGCTGCGCACCGCGCTGCCCCACCTGAAAATTGGGCTTATTCACGGGCGCTTGAAGCCCGCTGAAAAAGAATCGATTATGGCTGCGTTCAAAAATGGAGAATTAGCTTTGTTGGTGGCGACAACCGTCATCGAAGTCGGGGTGGATGTGCCCAACGCCAGCCTGATGATAATCGAAAATCCTGAGCGTCTGGGCTTAGCGCAGTTACATCAGCTACGCGGGCGAGTCGGCCGCGGTGCGCAGGCAAGCCATTGCGTCTTGCTCTACCAATCACCACTGTCTGCCAATGGCAAGCAACGGCTGTCGGTTATGCGGGAGAGTTCGGACGGCTTTTATATTGCCGAGAAGGATCTTGAACTGAGGGGGCCCGGCGAAGTGCTGGGCACGCGCCAAACGGGGCTGATGGAATTCAGGATTGCCGAACTACCGACGCACAATCATTTACTGGATGACGTCCAGCTTATTTCAGACGATATTCGCAAGACGCATCCGGAACTAGCCGATCCGCTGATTCATCGGTGGACTGGCGCTGGGCAGCAGTTTGCAAAGGTTTGATCACGCGCGCGTACTTTGCAACAGGCGCCCTTAACAGCCTAGCGTTTGAAAATCGCCTGCCAACGGCGCTCAAGCTCATCCACACCAATTCCATCCAGCATTTCTATGTTCCTTTCAGGAATTTTTTCCGAATCAGCAAAGTCCGCCAAAACGCGACTCAACATATCCTCGCGCAGCAAATGAATCAACGGATAAGGCGCCCGGTTACTGTAGTGACTGGCGGCGTTGGAAGCCTCACCGGCAAACAGGTACTGGGGATGAAAACTGGCCAACTGCACAACACCCTCAAGTCCGGACTTAAGCAGCAGATCCTGCGCATCCTCGAGAAATCGTAAATACTCATGGAATTCGTGCAGCGCATTTGGGAATACCAGTAGTGATGTGGCAACTTCCCGCTGCGGGCTCGATTGCAATACATCCAGCTCTAAAAGGAAAGCCTTTTGCATGGACGCCGTGACACTTTTATCACACACAACGATACGCAAGTTAGACGCGCCCAACAGGGGGCGCGCGAAGGGGCACAGGTTCAAGTCGACAACAAACTCTTGCAACCAGGTTTTTATATGCCGCTCTGCGCGACCGGTCATGTGCGCAGATGACCGGAGTGCCACATCAGGCCATGATAGCCGGTAACTCTTTTTGCAATGCCATTTTTTCTTTGGTCGCCTCGCCGGTCAGTGCAAAGCCCAGCAGCTTGCCGCCGGCATCACGGAATTCTGCCTTGACGTTGTTGCCATCGACCGCAATGGTCCACTCGCCTTCTGTATCGGGCGCCACAGGTGCAACCACTACCGGACAGGCCGGGGTTTTAATGGTGACAGGCATGGCCGGATACGTGACATCGGTAGACTCGCCCGCCAGAGTTTTGCCCAGTGCTTTCGCAGCCGCCATCAGTGGCGCAACATAAACTAATACATGCCCGTCGACTTCGGCGCAATCGCCCATGGCATACACATTGGGCGCACTGGTTTCCAACAGGCGGTTGGCGACGATGCCGCGGTTCGTAGCAATACCACTGGCTTTGGCCAAATCGATTCTAGGCCTGACACCGACAGCGGAAATCACAATGTCTGCCGCGATTGTCTCACCATTGTTCAGGCTCACGTTAACGCCTGTCTCTGACTTATTGACAGCAGTCACCAAAGGACCGAAATGAAACTTGGCACCTTTCTCTTCCAGGGCAGCCTGAACCGCTTTACCGGCAGCTTCAGGCAACAGGGTCGGTAGACAATAACCGAGAGGATCGACAGCCTCTACCTCAAAACCACCGTTAATCAAATCATTGGTGTACTCGCAGCCGATAAGCCCACCGCCGATGATGCACACTTTCTTGACGCCATTTTTTTCTACCGCTGTGCGAAAGTCAGCGTAATCCAGCAGGTCGTTGACGGAGTATACCAAGTCCAGGCCATCTCCTTCGATGGGGGGGCGAATCACATCAGCACCCAATGCCAACACCAGCTTGCCATAATGAATTGCGGTATCGGCATCTGCCACTTTGATCAACTGCTGCGCAGTATCAATCTCATTCACTTTGGTCATGGTCCAGACGCTGGCTTTGAGCACGCCGGCCATATTGCCCGCATCCGACTGGGCGAGATCATTAGCTGACTGCTTCCGGGTATACCCCGTTGAAAGCATCGGCTTGGAATACGCACGCCCGTCATCAGAGGTGATCAGGATGAGTGGTGTGTCGCTGTCGTGTTTGCGAAATTCCTTAGCCAGGCCGTATCCCGCCAGGCCAGTCCCCAGAATGACGATCGGCGCATGTTCTTTATCGACCAACGGTTCCTCGTGATGAGGCGCGGCTTCGACTGCCGCCTCTTCGAGTAACTCAAAATCTTCCTTGCCAACGCCGCAATCGGGGCACAACCAGTCTTCAGGAACATCCGCCCATTTCGTGCCCGGCGCAATACCATCGTCCGGCCAACCCTCTTTCTCGTCATAGATCAGGCCACAGACAATACATTCCCACTTACTCATGCTAGTACTCGCTTTCTTTCAATTAGGTTCATAGATTAGCCAAACGCTACCCGGCAAACTCGGAAACGAGAGACAAAATTCGAGACGCAACACTATAGGGTTGTACAATAATTGTGCAAGGATTTTCTCGCGGCTTTCTTCTACTGGATTGAGCGTTGGAGCGGCTTGCATGCGCACTGCGGATAACGCATTCTCGCCTCTGGATTTAAGGAAACTAGGCTTTTGTCCCCTCCAATTGCTCCACAGCCGCTGCCACGAAGGCGTATTGCCATCGAACCGAACTGGCGATCGATGGCACGCTACACCAGTGCAACACTCGCACCGGAGCTGCGGGTGTGGCTGACCGACAATGGTTCCCTGACAGAGCACCTGATAGCCTCTGGAGAGGGCCGGTTCGCGGTCCAGCGGCTCCATCAGAACTGGGAAGTGCCGCTCCCGTCCGAGCGCCGACTATTAGCTCTCCCTCCCCGGCAACTCGCCCTTGTGCGCGAGGTTGCCCTGCGCCTGGGAGAAGAGGTGGTGGTGTTCGCACGCAGTATCTTTCCCATCTCCAGCCTGTCAGGGAGTCTCGCCCATCTTAGGCGGTTACAGAACAAATCGCTCGGTGCCATTTTGTTCAAGCATCCGGGCATGCGCCGTTACCCGTTTGAACTTGCCCACATGCCCGGAGACAGTGATTATCTACCGAAGCATCTGCATCAACCTACTCCCGCCTGGGGGCGCCGCTGCCGATTTGAGATAGACGGCAAAAAGTTAATGGTAAGTGAAGTCTTTCTAGAACCATTTACGCCCTGGGAGACCGCACTGGCGGTGCATCGCTCTCAGCGAGGCAAGGTCAGCGCTGCTTTTCGAGCGCCAACCCAGTAAGCTAGGTCTTTTGGAAGGCCTTACAAAGGAATCCACCACTATCTCCGCTCGTACCAGCGCACTGCTGCAACTAATCCGCTTTGATAGGCCTATAGGTACCCTCCTGTTGCTATGGCCTACATTGTGGGCGTTGTGGCTTGCTGCCGAGGGGTTTCCGGACGGGGATCTGTTAGTAATTTTTGTCCTAGGCACATTCCTCACTCGCTCAGCAGGTTGTGTCATCAACGACTTCGCTGACCGGCATGTCGATGGAGCAGTGGCTCGCACCAGCGACAGGCCCCTGGTAACAGGCACAGTCACCGAGCGCGAAGCGTTAACGTTGTTTGCCGTACTAATGCTGTTGGCATTTGTTCTGGTGCTATTTACCAACACGCTAACAATCGCACTCTCCCTCGGTGCCGTCGTGCTTGCCTCCAGCTATCCTTTTATGAAGCGCTACACCCATTTACCACAGCTAGTGCTGGGGGCTGCTTTTTCCTGGGGAATTCCTATGGCTTTTGCAGCCCAGCTTGACTCCCTCCCCGCGGCGCTCTGGTTGGTGTACCTTGGAAACCTACTGTGGACCATGGCCTACGATACGGCATACGCCATGGTAGACCGGGAAGAAGATTTGAAAATTGGTATTAAATCTACGGCTATCCTGTTCGCCCGTTACGATCGGCTCATGATCGGTGCCCTACAATTAGCCTGCCTGCTGTGTCTATACCTGGCAGGGCGCGCATTTGGTCTGGGCGGGTATTTCCACGCCGCTCTAATCGTGGCCGCTGTACTGTTCGTTTACCAACACTATCTGATTCGCGAGCGCAGGCCCGACGCCTGCTTCAAAGCCTTCTTGCATAACAACTGGGTGGGTATGGCGCTGTTCGCCGGCATCGCGCTCGACTACCTGGCTGGCGGTGCCTGAATAAACCATGACCAACAACGT
>PKCY01000174.1 GCA_002862985.1 Haliea sp. | reverse complement strand
AGCATCTCTACCTTCCAGGATCAGATAAGTTTTTTGCGGGCAATGTTTTTGTAAATGATAAGCGGCTGAAATTCCCGACAGGCCTGCGCCAACTATAATTACATCAACTTTAATGACATTGGCCAGTGACGGCTTACTCTCAACTATTTCACTCATAACGCTTCATCCAAATCCCGTAGTCCTCCTTGGAGAGTATCACTTTTCGTATTAGTGTCGGCTATTTTGACCACATGAACACTATTACAGACTTGATTCTTGCGCGCCGCCTGCATCCCGAGCGAGTTATTTCTCATCGCTAGTCGTTTTCTGAAGATCCTGAAACTTATCGGTTATCTGATGCCAAAGAGGATAGCGCGATGGCGATGGCTCCTTGGGAAAATTTCCAACTTGAGAAATGCAGAGCTTAACAAACAACTGCCTGATCAAGGAGTCAGGCCTTACATCCCACACAAAGGTAAGTAAAATGTAAGACCTGCCCCCCTCATCAAATAGGAACTGGCAATTTTCATGTACAGACTTTTTCTGACGCTACTTAGCGGCAGCCTGCTCAACGGCAGCCCCACCTTGGCCGCAGAGACGATCCAATGGCCCGCATATGGGGGCTCGCCCGGCGGCGGACATTACGCACCCATAACTCAGATCAACGGGCGCAACGTCTCACGACTGGAGCAGACGTGGGTACACCGCTCAGGCGACTACCGAGCCGGGACACAGAGTCTGACTGAGGAAGTCACGATGGATGACGTCGCCAGTCGTCCCACGTCATTTATGGTGACACCCATCCTCGTGCAGGACACGCTCTACTACTGCACATCTTTCAACCGTGTATTCGCGCTTGACCCGGCAACCGGTCAACAACGTTGGGTTTACGACCCCGGTGTGGACATGAGCAAAGAGACCATCACCAATTGCCGTGGTCTTGCAGGCACCGCATTATTACCGGCACGTTGGACGCCCGGCTTATCGCCCTGGACGGTGCGACTGGGACTAGTGATTGTGCCGACAGGGAATTCCTCGCCTGATTACTACGGCGGTGACAGAGATAGGCACCAAGACTACTACTCCAGCTAGGTGGTGGCGCTGAAGGTGGAGACGGGCGAGGTGGCTTGGCACTTTCAGACAGTGCACCATGACATCTGGGATTTTGATGTGCCGGCCCAGCCTACCTTCGCCGAACTCACCATCGATGGAAAAACGCGACCCGCAGTAGTACAGGTCACCAAGATGGGAATGACCTTCGTGCTGGATCGCGAGACTGGCAGACCCCTGCACCCGATGATAGAGCGCCCGGTTCCTCAGGAAGGTGCTGTGCCGGGGGAATACCTGAGCCCGACTCAGCCGTTCCCTGTGAAACCGGAACCATTGCACCCTCTGGGCCTGATGCCTGAGGGCGCATGGGGCCTGACATTCTGGGATAGAGGTCAGTGCCGTGACATTATTGAGTCTGTCAGCGGTCATGGAATTTACACGCCACCCTCCGAGCAAGGTGTCGTGCTGTATCCTTCTAACCTCGGTGGTCATAACTGGGGAGCACCGGCGGTTGATCCTGATCGCAAGATTATGATTACCAACACCAAGCGTCTTCCTATTCACTTGCGCTTGGCACCGCAGGCCGAGTGCCCGGACAACCTACCCTTCCCACAGCGTGATTCTCCCTACTGTGTGATCATGGATGTGCTGACATCCAGCCTGGGAATTCCCTGCTCTGCACCACCCTGGGCCACCCTAGACGCGACCGATCTCGAGACAGGCGAGATACTTTGGAGTGTGCCCTTGGGTACACTTGAAAAAATGGTGTCCTGGCCTTTTTACCACCTCATCAAAGGCGGCATGGAGATGGGCGGCCCGATGGTAACGGCGGCCGGACTGGTATTCATTGCTGCCACCAGTGACGCCTACCTGCGAGCCTTCGATATTGAGAATGGTGATGAGTTGTGGAAGATTGACTTGCCGACGACCGGCAACGCGGTCCCAATGAGTTACCATTACCGAGGCCGACAATACGTGGTGATTGCAGCCGGCGGGCATTTCACTTCGCCTTTGCCCTCCGGTGACTACCTTGTGGCCTTTCGCCTACCGGATTAGTTGTTACCGAAAATTAAAGGGGTCTGCCCCCATAACCTACATAACCTAAGACCGATATCATGACGAGAAAGACACTGTCTTTGAAAGTGAAAAGAAATAAAGACCCCAAAAGTGCAGATGAGGTGATCAAAGCTGTATCTCATGGTGACCCACAAAAGCGTTTTTTAAATGGTATAGCCATTAATCCTTGTCAGTGCATTCGCCTGGAATTAGCTTCTGGGCAACTCACCACGCGAGCGATGGATTTGATCACGCCAATAGGAATGGGGCAGCGAGGTTTGATTGTTGCTCCACCGGACTGCGGGAAAACAACCCTTTTAAAACATATTTGCCAGGCAGTGGGGGAAGCTTATCCCGAGATAAAGCTCTATGCGTTACTCATTGATGAGCGACCGGAAGAAGTGACTGATTTTAGGCGCAGCGTGCCGGCAGAGGTACACGCCTCATCCTCGGATGAAAGCTATGGCCAACACGTTCGTGTGGCCAATGCCCTTCTCAGCACTGCGCGCCAGCAAGCTGGCGAGGGGCATGATGTAATGATTGTCATTGACTCTCTCACAAGACTCTCCCGTGTACACAATGCAGAGCAACAGGGCCGCGGTCGTACCATGACGGGCGGGCTTGATGCTAGAGCAATGGAAATACCACGAAAGTTGTTTGGCGCAGCTAGAAAGATTGAGAATGGCGGGTCGCTTACCATTCTAGCGACGATACTCGTTGATACTGGAAGCCGGATGGACCAGGTAATATTTGAGGAGTTCAAGGGCACAGGTAATATGGAAATCGTTTTATCACGGGAGGTTGCAGAACAACGGATTTTTCCCGCGCTGGATATTTCAAAAAGTAGCACGCGGCGTGAGGAACTTCTTTTAGATCCGAAAGAAATCGAAAAGATAAGAGATTTACGGAGGGCGCTTACTCATCTTAAACCTGCAGAAGGCACTAAGAAGCTTGTTGCGTTACTTAAGAAATACCCAACAAATGCAGAGCTATTGAACCGTTAGCTGCCAAAATTTTTGAAAAATGAATGAACGGGGCAGACTGCTTGATCAGGCTTTTCACTGGTATAGCGTTTTGAAGTAGATCGCAAGGCCGCGAGTTTGTAGGCCAATTACTCCGCTTGCAAAAGTCAACTGAGTTAATGAGGACGCATTTATTTGTAGTTAACCGATCAGCCTATCTAAGTTAACTAATAATAAATCCGTCCTCTTTTCTCTCAACCACAGTACCCTTCTAGGCTGTGCTATGCTCTTGAAGGTGATCTGAATCTGCGCGTGACGTGAATACCCTGTGGACTGCGCTGAGGTGTAAATGATGAAGAACTTGCTGCGATGCATTACGCTGCTGTTTTGGCTCCCTGCTTCCATCACATCGGCTGATATCAGCTCTCTAGACCCTGTCGATTCCGGACAAATCACCAAGACCGTATATTGGGAGGGAGACCCTGCCACGTATGCCCACAGCGGCCCCCTAAACCTCATAGGTATAACCTTTGAAGGCCTCGGGCCGATGGGGACGATTAACCTTTTATATACTGGAGGCTACCTCATATTCGACTCGTCCCTCCTGGCATCTCCGATCCAGGACGCCTGGTTACAGTTCGACCTGACAGGTGTTGCACACGCGGGACCCGGTGTGCTCTTGCAAATACAGAAGGTGCAGGGCCTTACGGCTGGCGAGCTGTCGGCGTTGCCCACCGGTCCGGTGACCTATTCTGACTGGCAAGCAGTTGGCGGCGTCATCATAGCCGGACAAGAGCTTAGTCAGCTACAACCTATCACCACACCCGGCATCGTAAACGTCCCTTTGAATGCCGAGGCGATAGCTCTCATAAATAACTCAGGTGGGCTATTCTCAATGGGTTTGGCTCTGGCGCCGCCTAACCTGGGGGACGTTCCGCTGCCGGCGATTTATATGAGTAGCTTGCCCCGGCTGTTCGTGAGCAGCCATATCGCGGATCCAGAAAACCCCGTCTTGCCTCCCCCGGCCCCTCCAGGTGGCGGCTGGCGGTTTGATTCTTCGGCTGAATTTGACTATTACGACCCGGAAGTTGCAGTCGGCTACAGCTATGAAACCAATAGCGATGAGTTGGTATTTGCCGGTGTCAAGATACCCTACGATTACGGCGATGGCAGTTTCGACCTGTTTTTGTATGACGAATTACTGCTGACCTACATTGATTCGGGAGTTGATATAGCAACGACTACCTATTTTGACTTTGCCATCAATCTGGGGGCTGGATTGAGGAGATTTGAGCTGCGAGGCATTGAACTGGAAGCGGAGGTCAATCCTGCTGACCCCCAGGGATTTGTCACCGGCATGGACTTTTCTGGCGCTATAGGCACTGGGTTTTGTATGATGCCAATCGTACACGGTCAAATTACCACGGCTCAACCCGATACTGATCTCGATGGTATATTGGATGCATGCGACAACTGCCCGGAGGTTGCCAATCCGGATCAGGAGGACAGCGATGGCAATGGCCAGGGTAATGTGTGCCAGCTCCCGCCTGGGTGTATTTGAGCATTCCCCACTACCAGCTGGCACTGACACATTAACTTGTCAGTGCCCACGATCGCCCCTTTGTTTGTCCTATACTTGAGGTGCTTAGCAAGGCAACGACAAAATCGAGTACATCTAACAATTCATCGAATATAACGCTGTTGTCTTTATTCGCCATTTGCCATTTGCCATTTGCCATTTGCCATTTGCCAAGAATAGCTTAGACGACTCTGTGCTGCATATCGTCTCTGCGGTGAAAACGTCAGAGTTCTGTCCGTAACCCAAGTTCCATCGTCATAATACCCTCTTTGACTACGGCCGGTTCCGAATAATATACGCAGGGAGTCCGGTATCGCATCTGCAACTATTTTCGGCTGACGGCAAAGCGGATCCGCTTCGGATCCGTTACGGAGAGAGCGCGCGGCTTCGGATCAGTAATCCGACGATGATGTATCACCCAATGCATCTTCATGGCCATTTTTCCGTTTGCTGCGAAAGCCCGGCGGATGGAATGACCCAATGGCGTCAGCCTCGTTACGCCACCGCTAGTTTGTCCTCTCCAGGTTTAACTTCAGGATCAAACGTAATGTCCATACGTTTGATGCCGTTCACCAGGGCGGAACGCGTATAAGTTATTGAACCTGCCAACTTGGGGTTGCGAAGACGGGGGATAATCTCCTGCATGATAATTAGCAGTTCCAAACGGGCAAGGTGTGAACCCAAACAGAAATGCTGCCCAACGCCGAAGGCGCGATGTTCTTTGTACAGGTCTGGCATTCGCTCTGCACGCCGCACATCAAATTCCATTGCATCATCACCAAACACAGTTTCATCGTGATTTACTGTGTGGTAGTGCATGATGATCTTTTCCCCTTTTTTGATATGGTGGCCCGCTACCTCAATATCCTCTAGCGCTGTGCGTCGCATAAGAATAAACGCAGTGTTGTAGCGCAGCATCTCCTCACATGCACCGCGAATCTTGTCGGGGTTATCGACTAAGTATTGCAGTTGATCTGGATGCTGCATCAACATACGCATACCGTGACTGGTGATGGTCCGTGTGGATTCATTACCAGCGGCGATCAGCATCAAAAAGAACCAGACAAATTCATCTTCCGTCAGCCCTTTATCGTCTTCTTTGCCGCTCAGCAGTGCGCCGATAATATCGTCCTTGGGATTTTCCTTATGTTGTGCCGCCAGCTTCATTGCGTATTCAATAATGTGTAACGAGGCCTCTTGTGCTTCCTCCTCGCCGATGGACATATCCGGGTCTTCACTAAACATCATCGTATTGGTCCACTGGAAAAAATCTTTACGGTCTTCAGGTGGGATCCCGCACAACTCCAAGATCGCCAGCAGTGGTAGTTCGGCCGCTACTTCTTCCACAAACTCACATTCGCCACGTTCTGCTACGGCATCAATAATACGCTTTGCATGCGCTCGAAAACTTCCTTCGTATGAATCTACCGCAGACGGACTAAAAGAGGCTCGCACTATACGTCGATTCTGGAGATGACGCGGCGGATCCATGTTTATGGTCATATTACGATGAATACTTACCATCTCGTCCTCAGTCCATTCGTCCACAAGGACACTTCGAGCTTCACTGGAAAATATTTTGGGGTTTTTTGAAATATAGTCAATTTCATCGCGACCGGTAATAAGCCAATAGGGCACTCCCCTCACATCGTCCTCCATATAGTGCACAGGGCCGTCATCCCTGATCCGTTTCAACTCTTCATAGGGCATTCCATTGGCGTAGGTTTCAGGGTCAATTAGATTGGCGAAGGGGCAAGTACTCACAATTTTCTCCACGGCAGTTTCATTGTAATGGGGTACAAGCAGCGATTTCAGATAGTAGTGTAATACCTGTTTGCAAAATTCGGTAGTAGATAGTTTAAACTGTGCCTACGTTTCGCATCCATTTTGTAACCGGTATGGCAGCCCTGTCAGATAATACTCGCGGTTACCATGCCCCCGGGCACATGGGACCCCACTTCGCCTATTAGCAACACGGGCGCGTTTGTCTGTGGCAAAGAAAATTATCGAGACGAGGTTGTCTTGGCGGATATCACCGTCCACTTTTGATAGATTTCGCAGTGTCATTTGGCAGTGTAGTATGCCCTGATCAGCGGTAAATCTGCGTAAGTTCGGATGCCGGCCCTGGCCTCGCATACCGCTGAAATAGCATTAACGACCGGCATAGCCGTCACGACGTTGGCCAGATCAGCGGGGCGGCCCCCTTGCATTTGGCTTTTCGACGGTACGAACTTTACGCGCGTGTGAACACCAGGATCTCCTTGAACTTCCATAGTATAGCCATGGCTCACGGGCCATTCCGGTTGCAGCCCCTTGCCGGCGTTCCACACCACTTCCAATTCAATCACCGCTTCTTCCCCTACCATGCCGGTCCACTGGCACTTTTGTCCCGCGATGGTGCCGGCGGGAATCGAGTAGCCGTGAAATTCACGATCATCTGCCGCGGTCGCTGACTCATAGTCAAAGCGAATCTCTGTGATTGGAATGTGCAACAAGTCAGCAATTACATCGATGCACTCAGCATAGGTTCCCAGCACACTCTCGTTAGTAGCGCGCCACTTCTCCTCCGGCGGTTGGCCCCAGCCGAGGTTGGCATAATTGGCTATCGCTTCATAGTGTGTAAGATCCACCGATTCCAAAAAGCGTACTTTGCTAAAGCCATAGCTAGCTGATGCCATCATGGCGGCAACAAAATTAGCAAATCCTGGAAAGATGCCGGAACCAAACAAACTGACTCCGCTTTGCTCCGCGGCCTGAATCAGGCGAGTCTGAACTTCAGGCCCCCAAGAGCGAGCATTAATGAAATAGCTGGAAACCACGTTTTTCCCAGAGCGCAGGATACGCTCGACCTCGTCAATGTCAGGGAATGTTGGCATATAGCAAACACAATCTGCTTCCAATGCCAGCAACTGATTTATATTGGAAGTGGCGATAACGCCGGTGGGGTCAATGCCGCAAAGTTCACCGACATCTTTGCCCGCCTTATGCTCACTCCAAGCGTAACAACCCACCAATTCCAATTCTGGATGCCTCATAATACCCTTGACTGCTTCGCGGCCAACGTGGCCGGTCGTCCACTGAATCACTTTATAGGTCATAGCTGTAAATCCTTATTAACAAGTACACGACATCCCAGCACTATCGGCGCAACAAGCCATGGGAGATTGAATGCCAAATAGTAACCCAGGTTGGACGGTGGGTGGTCGTCCAAAAATGCTCGCACAAAATGGAAAAACATCTTAGTGATTCCGGCGCCCGCATAAATAAGCCCGATTGGCATAAGCCACGCGCGCTGCCGGATCAATCCGATAACGATGCATTTGGCGCAGCCCGCAATCCGTGGAGCTTGGAATTTACCGTCGACGGATCCAGCGGCAGCTCTGTAGCAGCCGGGAGTGTTCCCATCGCTTATGGCAGCGACAGCGCGGCGTTATCTGCGGCGACCAAAAATCGCGCCTGCGACAATCCCTACCCCCGAGCAGAGTTGGTGGAGGCGCCGGGGGAAAACGTCTGAAAATTGGATATACCAGTGCCAACTGCTTTGACGGAGAGCCGGCTTATGCGGTCAGATCGACATTAGCCAACACAGCAGAGTTTTGCATCGACCTTGGCTATGAAGCGCTTGAGGATGGCTGGCACAGCCTCTGGGAAATGCGTGCCGCCTGCCTTGCGGCTAACGGTTAAATTCACGCCCCAAAGCGGCCCATGTCCGGCTCCCATACTAGCGAAACATCGAACAAGCCCAAACGACAGTATGAAGTCCCGCGTAAGTCCCCCACTGCATTTTCTCCAGACATAAAAAAGGGCTACATCTCTGTAACCCTTTGATTTATTTGGTGGAGCATAACGGGATCGAACCGTTGACCTCGACGCTGCCAGCGTCGCGCTCTCCCAGCTGAGCTAATGCCCCAAAAATCATCCTAACTAATTGATCAAAATGAACTTTTCGTCCAAAAAAAGATCACTAAGGAGCCGCGCATTCTAGTGATAGCGGCTGCCACTGTCAACCTGACGCTAAGCTACAGCTCCCGACCCCGGGCTCCTCACTCGAACCCTGCCCGTGCATCGGCAGAACACGAAATTCGCGCTTCGCGATGTTGACGCAGGCTGTGATAAGCTAACGCCTGTTGAAACTTGTCCCCAGCTTGGAGTACTCGTGTTAGGAAAATTGCTTCTTTGGATTTCTGCCATTATCTTCATGTCCTACGGATTAGTATGTCTTTTCTCACCGGCAGTTCCTGCGGACTATGCCGGGCTAACGATAAATTCAGGGGATGCATTTGCTGAAATGGGCGCTATGTACGGTGGTTTGCAGACCGGCTTCGGCATATTCTGCTTACTCGGTGCATTGCGAAAAGACCTCTATCGACCGGCATTGATGGCAATTGTGCTGCTTGTAGGTGGCCTTGCCCTGGCTCGCCTCTACTCAACACTAACGGGTACAGAGTCCGTTGGTACCTATACCCACGGTGCCATGGTTTTCGAATTGCTCACGGCTTTGCTGGCTGCAGTCGCGCTGAGGCTATCCCCGCGCTAATTTATTGAAACAACCCGTACGCCAGAGTGTCGACTACTCATTGAGCTCCGCAGCACAAATAAACAGGCCCTCAGCGCTGGCAGTTACCTCGCCGTTCACGCGCATCTCTCCGTGACATAGCTGCTTGCGTCCGTCCTGACGAATGTTCTTGCCCCACAACTCGATCGGCGTATTCAGTGGCGTTTTTCTGCGATACTTAATCGTTAACGTCCCGGTAAAACCAGCAGTACCAGAGATCACGTTGGCCATTGCCAGAATTTCGTCAAAGACAGCGGCGATAATGCCGCCGTGCACACTATCCGGCGGGCCAGCATAGGTCGGCGAAAATATTACCTCTCCTTTCACTTCGCTCTCACCCGCTTTCCAGAGACGCATAGGTGGCGCAACGGGATTCCTCTTGCCACTGACAGGGCTGTAGGGCATGACAGCGGTGAGATCATCTTCCTGCCAGGGAAACCCCGGTACGTCGCCACCGATTGAAATAGTCGACCACCCCTCCCCCTCTTGCAGCCACGGCTTGAGCGTACTCAGTGCCTGCTGGATGTGCTCGGTGGCCTTGGCCAATACCTCATCCGGGGCATCGCTGCAGCGCAGGTGATTGATCAGCTGACTGACATCTCGATTCACCGCCTCGGACAAACCATTATTTTCCCGCTCTGCGCTCTCATCCGACATGCATTACTCCCAACGCCCAATAAAATTCGAGGCACATAGTGGCGTATTGAGGCACAGGCGGCAATGCGGTGGGTGTATTGGCTTGAACCGCTACATGCATTCCCAAGGGACGGAATCACTAGGACTTTTACGTGCAAAACCTTACTTTCTGCGCTGCCATAGAGAGGAAACCGCTTCTGCAAATTGGACCAAAAACCGTAGTCACTTTTCATTACACCCTACACGATGAGTCGGGAACAGAATTGGAGACTTCGCGCACGTCGGAGCCTAGCGCCTATTTGTACGGTGCCAACAACATAATCCGCGGACTGGAAACGGCGATGAGTGGCAAAGGCACTGGCGATATTTTCAGCGTAACGCTGAGTCCCGAGGAAGCGTAAGGCTTACGCAACCCTGACCAGGCGCAGCGCCTTCCCATAAAACACCTGGTGTTCAAGGGTAAACTTCAGCTAGGCGACGTAGTGCAACTAAATACCAAAGAAGGGATGCGTGCGGTCACTGTAACCAAAGCGGGTAGACACACCGTCGACATCGACACCAACCACCCACTGGCCGGTCAGATCCTGGTTTTCAATATTGAAGTCATCGAGCTAAGAGACGCCAGCGCAGAAGAAATAGCGCATGGACACGCACATGGCGCGGGAGGCCACCACTAATATTCGCGCGCCAGTTGCCCGTATGTTTCGCGCAAATATTCGAGGATATCCGCAGATTCGAATAAGCCCTGGTCCGTATTGGGGTCATATAGGTAGGGGATAGACACCCTGCCCTCCGCACGCTGCAGTTGCTGACGGTTCTGCAGATCACTGTCCGGCTGAATCTTCAGCGTCTCTCTCATAGGCGGTAAAATCCACTCCTGCAGTTGCGTTCGGCCGCAGTTGCGCACGATGTAGGGAATTTCCATCTCACACAGCAGCTCACGCACCGGTCGTGCATAGGGACTGGACTCAAAACTGTACAACTCGAGCAGATACTGCGGTGCGTCGCCGGGGTGCGCTAGCATCCCTCGGCTCACCCTTGGTGCACTGGCCAGCATGGAGCCCAGAGTTTGCAGTCTCCCCGCCTTCCATTTGAAGGGCACTTCCCGTTGGCCGTAGGTTTCGAATAGATAGGCGATAATATCCAGAGATTCATACAGCTCAACACCTGTGTTTGAGTCTACCAAATAAGGAAACTGCGCCTTGCCGCCGCGTTCCACCAACTGCGGACGAAAGCGCTGCCCGGATTTAGGGCAAGGATGAATTTCTGCATCAAGATCGAGCTCGGTTAAGGCTTCGCGCACCAGACGGCAATAGGGGCAATTCTCTATGTCGTACAGCTGTAGAGTCTGCTCCGGTTTCACCGCTGCCGGTATGCTCTGAATGCCGTTAGCTGCCCGGAGTAATGTCGCTACCATTGATGTTGCGATATTTCCCGCCATAACCTAGTCCTGACTCAATTGCTGGTATTCTTTCTCAATCTTCTTGAGCGACTTCTTGGACACGCCACCCAATACCTCAATCGCGTGGCGAATTCGCGCGCGGCTCATATCCGACCCCAACAGCTCCATTGAATCCACCACCGAAAATGAGGCGCTGGTACCGGCGATCGCAATGAACAGTGGCGCCAGAAAGTCCTTAACCTTGACGCCACAGGTATCAGCCAGCCCCTTAAGATCGCTCCAAATTGCGTCGCGATTCCATTGTTGCTGGCCTTCGAGGCGCCACAAGGCAAACTGCAGGCCCCTCACAACATCCTCACGCTCACCTTTCACCGCGGCGAAACTGGATTCATCCAGCGGCAGAGTTCCCGCTACCAAAAAGCTCGCCAGGGGGGCAAAATCACTGAGCTTTTCCATGCGCTTCTGCGCATGGGGCAGAACCTTCATGAGATTTTCCCGGTTGTAAGCCCACTCCAGCAGCCGCTGTGCCAACTGAGCTTCGTCGAGATTCTCGCGAATCCACATGCCGTTGAGCCAGCTAAGCTTCTCCACGTCGAAAATAGGCCCCCCGAGAGAGACGCGCTGAATATCGAACTGCTCCAACATATCCACAAGCGAAAATTTCTCACGTTCATCTGGCATAGACCAACCCATGCGACCCAGATAGTTAAGTAATGCTTCAGGAAGATAGCCCATGCGCTGGTAATATAAAATACTGGTGGGGTTCTTGCGCTTGCTAAGTTTAGACTTGTCCGGGTTGCGCAGCAGGGGCAAATGGCACAACTGCGGCATTTCCCAACCGAAGTACTCGTACAATAATTTGTGCTTTGGAGCAGAGTTGATCCACTCTTCACCGCGCAGGACGTGAGAAATCCCCATCAGGTGATCGTCCACCACATTGGCCAAATGATAGGTGGGCATGCCGTCAGATTTCAATAATATCTGCGCGTCCACCAGACTCCAGTCCAACTCAATGGTGCCACGCAACATATCCGCAATGGTACAGGTGCCCTCCTCCTCCGGCACCATCATCCGAATCACATACGCATCACCAGCCTCGCGGCGTTTTTCAACCTCTACCGGGTCTAACTTAAGATCCGATGGCTTGAGTGCAGTACTGTTCCCCGCTGCGCGCCGTGACTCGCGCAAGTCATTCAACTCCTGCGAAGTGCGGTAGCAAATAAAGGCCTTACCCTCTTGGACGAGTTGCTGCGCATACTCCGCGTATAGGTCCATACGCTCACTCTGTCGATAGGGCCCGTGCTCACCACCAACATCCGGACCCTCATCCCACTCCAGGCCCAGCCAGCGCAAGGAGTCGACTATCGCCTGCTCGGATTCAGGGGTGCTGCGCGCCTGGTCGGTATCTTCGATGCGCAACAAAAACTGGCCCCCGTGGGCGCGCGCAAAACAGTAATTGAACAGGGCGATGTAGGCAGTGCCCACGTGGGGATCGCCAGTCGGAGATGGCGCAACACGGGTGCGTACGGTCATAGGTATCCGGTGCAATAAAAACAATGCTGGCAATTATACGGTGTGGAGCGGCTAAATCCCACTGATTGGCTCCCGTGCCGTCAGCCCATCAAATTTTAAACTCAGCAGCTACCGTGATGGCAACACCCTATGAATCGCAAACCCTACCCCGTATACTCCTCGCTCTAATCCTAAGGGGTGGCCCGGTGGCCTGAGATGTCTGTTCTGGTGACAGGCAAACCCTTGAACCTGATCCGGTTAATACCGGCGTAGGAATAGGTGCAGTCATACTGCTCTCGCGTCGTACTCCGGGTCTCTTATTAGTATTAGAGGCTCACCATGTCACCAAGACCTTTTCTCCCCACAACTCTGTTGGCCTTCGCGAGCGTTTTCGGTGCCCCACTTGCATTTGCCCAGGCTGGGGAAGCGCTCAAAGAAATTATTGTCACTGCCAATTTTCGTGATACTACGCTTATGCAGACAGTGGGTAGCGTTAGTACCATAACCCAAAACACGATTACCGAACGCGCCGCTCAGCACCTACAGGACATCCTCAGCGCCGCTCCCAATGTGACCGGGACTGCAGGCGCCTCCCGGGGTCGCTTTGTGCAGATCTGCGGCGTGGGCGAGTTGGAACAGCTCTATGACCCCAAGTATTACCCCGCAGTAGGCATCATGCTGGACGACATGGAATTGGGCGATACCGCCAGTGCCGGCATATTGTTCGACATCGCCCAAGTCGAAGTGTTGCGTGGGCCACAGGGCACGCGTTTTGGCGCTAATGGCCACGCGGGCATGGTCTTCATGCACTCCAATGCGCCCACCGATGAGTTCGAGGCAGAGCTCTCCGGCGGCGGCAACTATGACAGCTACAATCTAGAACTGGTCAGTTGTCCGCTCAGTAGCCAGTCAAGTGGGCGCCTGAAGATCGAAGGTCAGGACGACACCTTCTTCGGTTACTATCACGACGGTGGGCTGGACAGCTGTAAGCTCATCAATGCCAGCCTTCGATGGCAGTCCGTCACCTTGTGGGGACGCAATCTTGGCGACGAGGACTACGCCGTGCACGAACTGTATTTTGGAAATGAATCCCGCGACGATTTTGCGCTTTCCAGAACCAGACTTACCTGCAGCCCGGTGAGCCTCTCATTTATGGTGTTGAACTACTGTATTCCTTCTGAGGTGCTAATGGTTTGATTATTCGACAATATAATGAGGCGTACTTGTGAGCGGGACTCTAACCACTGCTTTGCTACTGGAAATCTTTGCTACCGGCGCAAGCCTGGTCTATATCGTGCTACTGATAAAGGAAAAAATAGCATGCTGGGCATTTGGCATTGTTGGTAGCCTGTTAAGTATCTACCTTTTTATCGACGCGCGACTGTACTCGGAGTCTTTACTGTATCTGTTTTATGCGGGAATGGGCGTGTGGGGTTGGATTTACTGGCACCGGAAACTGGAGGCTGACTCGAACCCAGTCATTAGATGGCAGGCTCACCGGCACCTAATAGCCATCATCATTGCATGTGTTCTGGCAGCCGCGCTTGGATTTACAGTACAACATTACACTGATGCACAACGGCCACTTTTCGATGCCTTCACCACTGTATTCAGCTTTCTAGGCACCTACCTAGAAATCACCAAAGTACTGGAGGCATGGGTCTACTGGCTGATTATCAATGTCGCATCGGTGTGGCTCTACCACGACCGAGATCTTGATATTTACGCAGTATTAATTGGATTTTATAGTCTGCTTTCAATCTGGGGGTATATAAGCTGGCGCAAAACGTATCAGGCGCAGTCTGCATAGTGCTCGCTTTACAGGGCTGGAATTTACGGGTTGCGCCCCATTAATTTGTACAGGGGTGCAAACTGCTTCCGGGTAGCCGAGGGGAGCGGAACTGGCTCACCCAACAGGCGCGCGCCCCAAACGATTTGCGCGGTGCGCTCTACCAACTTAGCCACTTTCAGCACATCGACTGGATCTTTACCCACGCACAGCAAACCGTGGTTAGCCATCAACACCGCACCCTTATCTGCAATCCGGTCTGAAACCTCTTCTCCGAGCGCATCACTACCCGTCATTTTGTAATCCGCGACCTCCACATCTCCACCAACATAAACATCAAACTCTTCAATAACGCAGGGTATAGGCTGACGGACGATGGCAAACATAGTGGCAAACATGGCGTGGCAATGCATGACTGCACCGATGTCCTGGTGTTTTCGGAGGCAGTCCAAATGCAACGATTTTTCTGTTGTGGGTGTTTTTTCGCCTTCGAGCACGTTACCGCTTATATCGGTCACCACGAGGTCGCCAAGGGTCATCGCTCCATAATCAATCGATGACGGGGTAAGAACAACATTGCCATCGGGCAGGCGTGCAGACACATTCCCGGCTGTCCCCTCGACCAACCCACAGACGATCATCTCTTTCGCGACCCGGAGTAATGACGCCTTCACCTCATCATGATTCATTAACAGAATCCTTCTTCATCACACGACAACACTAGGTTACATTTCTCAATGTTAAAAAGCCAAGTGATCTTTGATAGCCGATCAGCCAGGCACCGCGTGGCCACTACCAATTAATTGCTTAGTGTCAGCGCTAAACGAACGCTGCGCCCGGGACTGGGAAACCCAACAGCGGTTTGAAAATCCTCATCCAACACGTTATCAAAAGCCACTTCCACCGCAGCCCAATCAAGTATCTGCCAGGCCAGGCTCATATCCAACTGATTAAAATCATCCAGAGTTTCGATTACGGTGCTACCGGTGTATCGCGAAGAAGCATACTGTTCGCCAGTCCATTGATAATCCAATGCAGCATGCCAGTTGGCTGAAATCTGCCACAGTGCCGTTGCACCCGCCGTCCAGTCGGGTCGACCCAGCAATGGTGCGCCCTCATCCTTGACATCAATGGCGGTATACGTCGCATGGCCAAGAATATTAAGGCTGGTCGTTGGCATCCAATTGAGCTGAAGCTCTACCCCGCTTGTGTCTACCTGTCGACGATTTACGTTGATAAACAATTCGGAATCGAAGTCAATGAGATCTTTATAGACATTTGAGAAATACGCGGTCTCTAGTGAAAATTTATCAGCAGAAGAAAAGCGCACGCCCACATCCCAACTCTCAGCGGTCTCCGGAACCAAATCTGGATTGCCCACCAACCCATGGCCAAGGGCGAAAAAACTTGGTAATTTAAAGGCCTCACCCCAATTAGCCGATACAGACATCAGCGATGTCAGGTTGTACTCGCCCCCCAGTTTCAACGTCGTCTGCGATGAAAAATCATCAGGGTCATCATATCTAACGATGGCTTGTAACAGTAGCGCTGGCAAGACTCTTGAATGGATGTCTAGAAATACACCGCTGGAGCTGCGATCGAGAGAGAAATCAGTGGGCAAAGTGGCAAATCCAAAATCAAGCTCACCTACGCTGTCGCCTTCTTCGTTCCGATAGTCAGCCCCGGTTGCGACATGAACCGCCTCCAAGACAGTAATGCTGTTCACCCATCGATATTGATCACGCGTAAAATGGGTCTGCGACTGTTGCGGGGGAACTTCAGAAAACGGGGAAATACCCGGCGACCGGTAGTCCTCGTCGTGGTCGAACCGGCTGGCAGATAACTCACTGTCCCAGTCTGGCAATATTCTCCAACCCCAACTGGCACCGAAAGTTTCGTCTGTGTAATCGGTGTGATCCAGCTTTCGTGAGACTGCAAATTTCGCACCACCACTCTGTTCCGGAAAGGTTTTACTATTTCCATCAAGGTAACGATAATTTAACTGCAGATCATGTGCGTTTGAAGGCGACCAATGCAGCCCAAGATTTGCCTCGTCGTTCTCGCGCTCACTGCCCTCAGTCGGCTCGCCGCTGTCCCACTGGGCAAACTGTGCTGAGTACCCAAACTCTCCCAGAGTACCCGTTGCGCCTATGGAATAGCGCTCGAAATCGTCATCTCCCCACTCGGCCTTCACTCGTTGCTGGTGTTGTTCTGTAGGACCTCTGGTAATCACGTTTATCACCCCTGCCATCGCATCTGAACCGTAGACGGCAGACTCAGGCCCACGCACAATTTCTATGCGCTCAACACTGGCGATATCCAGGTTGGAGAAATCGAAACTACCGCCGCGCGTATTGGTGGGATCATTAACCTCTACACCATCTACTAGTACCAGAGTAAAGTTTGCCTCTCCACCCCGGATGGAAACAGCCGTTAGCCCGCCTTGACCACCCGACGCCTCAATCAGCAAGCCGGGGACTGTGCGCAAGGCGTCGGCGACGCTTCGCATATTCGTTGCTCGAAAAAAATCGGCGGTTAGCACTGTATGCGAACTGCTAAGGCTTCCGGACTGCACAGGCGTATAGGAGCCGGTAACCATTACGGATTCCAGTTGCTCCGAGGCAAAAGCCGGCGGTGTTGAATTTGCGATCAATCCTGCTAGTAAAATTAACCTATACCGCTTCGCACTACTCTTCATGCAACTGCTGGTCTCCTGAGCGCTCTAATGAGTGATCTTGACAAAAAAGAATGCAAATTGAAAAACGCTTTCTAATCGGGCTGTTACACATACCATGACACTACTACTATCGAGCCGAGGCGAGTATCATATCAACAGCGCCTAAATCCAGCCAGAGCGCATCATGCACTATACTCGCGCGGAAAATCTGAACTTTGTGTTTTTTTGTGTCACATGTGCAGTGCTTTAACCTAGACCAACACAAACATGAATACGACTTCACCTATCAACAGACAATTCTCCATCGCTCCAATGATGGACTGGTCGGACTACAATTGTCGTTTTTTCTGGCGTCTGCTGACACGGCAAGCTTTGTTGTACACAGAAATGGTCACAACAGGGGCCCTCATACACGGCGACAGGAAAAGATTTCTACATTTCAACGCAGAAGAGCATCCGGTCGCTCTACAACTGGGTGGGAGCTCATACGCCGACCTTGCGCGTTGTGCACGGTGGGCACAGGAATGGGACTACGACGAGGTTAACCTTAACTGCGGCTGCCCTTCAGACCGTGTACAGTCTGGCATGTTCGGTGCCTGTCTGATGGCGCAGCCAACGCTGGTAGCCGACTGCGTGAAAGCGATGCTCGATGCCTGTGACATTCCCGTGACCGTGAAACATCGCATCGGCATTGACCACATGGAATCCTACGAAGAGCTACTTGAATTCATCTGTCCAATTGCTGAAGCCGGCTGCTCGGTATTCATCGTGCATGCTCGCAAGGCATGGCTTGCGGGCCTGTCGCCAAAGGAGAATCGAGAAATCCCCCCTCTGAACTACCCATGGGTTTATCAACTGAAACAGGATTTCCCCGACCTCACTATCGTGCTGAACGGCGGGATTGAAACACTTGAAGATTGCGAAACGCATCTGCGCCATGTAGACGGTGTGATGCTTGGGCGCGAGGCATATCAGAACCCCTGGATGCTTGCTGAGGTGGATCAGAGGCTGTTCGCAATGGACAAGCCCGCCGTTTCCCGCGATGATGTTATCGAGGCACTGTTGCCCTATGCACATCGCCAACTCGAGCGAGGAGCGAAGCTGAATCACATCACCCGTCACATACTTGGACTCTACCAGGGCGTTCCGGGGGCCAAAAAATTCAGGCGCTACTTAAGCGAGAATGCCTACAAGGAAAACGCTGGTGTCGAAGTTCTTACCACTGCCCATGCGCAGGTAGCCAAATGCTATGAACAACAAGCTTGAACAACTGAAATCGATGTCGATCGTTGTTGCCGATACCGGCGATATCGAGGCCATCCGGCATTTCCAGCCGTTGGACGCTACAACCAATCCCTCCCTACTGTTAAAGGCAGCGGCGCTGCCGCAATATCAAACACTGCTCGCGAATGCCAGAGCCAGGGCACGCAGCCGGGGGGGCTCAGATTCAGAGCAACTGGCAAACTGTTGTGATAGGTTTGCGGTGGACGTAGGCTGTGAGATCCTGGGACTTATCCCCGGCCGCATATCCACAGAAGTAGATGCGCGTCTCTCTTTTAGCATTTCCAATACAATGGAGCGCGCCAAAAAGCTAATTGGCATGTATGAGGAATCTGGCTTTGGCCGCGAACGCATACTGATCAAGCTGGCAGCCACCTGGGAGGGAATTTGTGCCGCCAGGCAACTGGAGCAGGAAGGCATTAACTGCAACCTCACTCTGCTGTTCAGCTTTGGGCAGGCAGTCGCCTGTGCAGATGCCGGCGTATTTCTCATCTCGCCATTTGTAGGGCGCATCCTTGACTGGCACAAAGCCAGCACCGACCTTGTGATTGCCACGGCCGAGGATGACCCTGGCGTCCAGTCAGTGACAAAAATCTACAACTATTACAAGCAATATGGCTTTGGGACCGTCGTCATGGGGGCAAGTTTCCGCAATACACAGGAGATAGATGCGCTGGCCGGCTGCGACCGACTTACAATTAGTCCGGCACTCTTGCAGGAACTCTCTGAAGACGTCGGCTCCCTGGAGCCAAAGCTCCGCACCGAGACCGCGATCAGTGACGAGGAAAAAACCAGCCCCACCGAGAGCGCGTTCCGTTACCAGCTCAATAACGATGCAATGGCGACCGAAAAGCTAGCAGAAGGTATTCGCACTTTTGTCGCTGACCAAATAAAACTTGAAAAATTGATCGAGGCGGCATGATTAAATCACTCAAGGCTCTGCTCCAGACTCCCCCGAGCGATGACGAAGAAACGCAGCGCCGCTCTATACGCCTCGCTGCAGCGGTTCTATTAGTAGAGACCGCCCGCGCAGATTTTACCGAGGACATCACCGAAATGAAAAAACTGAAAGATCTACTGAAAAGCTCTCTACAGTTGCGAGACGACGAGGTGCACGCCCTGGTCACTGCGGCTGAGGAGCGCGTGGAAGAATCCACATCGTTATTCGATTTTACCCGCATCATCAACGACCACTATAATGCGGAGCAAAAACTAGAGCTTATCCGCGCCATGTGGGCTGTGGCCTATGCGGACGGAAATCTAAGCAAATACGAAGAACATCTGATTCGACAGGTAGCTGACTTAACCTACGTGACTCATTCGGATTATATCCATTGCAAAGTCGCGACCCGACCCTGAATTAGGTTTGTTCCAGCGCATTAATCAAATCTTTAAAACGAATACGATTTTCTTCTGAAATGTTCATTAAGGTGCGATGAGCCTCGATCACTTTTTGCTTCACCGCCTCCTCACTACCTTTCACGACAGGGATTTCGACAATGTCATCGACGTTACTGCAGGCCGCCTCATGCAACTCAAACAGACGATGAAAGGCGACACTCTTTAGCAAGCGATTAATTCCCGGCTCGCAGGAATATATCGCGGGCTTGAAACCAAACCTCTCTTTGACTGACAGCGCCAGCCTCGCCAGCAAGCCTAGTGTTGTACTATCGATACCCTCAGCATCGCAGAGATCTACCCAAACACTTGCGAAACCCGGGTCATCAAACATACTGTGAAAATAATCATCCAGTGTGGTGCACAGTGTAAGGCGCACATCGCCGACCAATCGTATGACGTATACTCCATCCTGACTCGCTGCAAGGACCCGACCCTTTTGCATATCAGCCTCGCTTGTTCACAAACAGCGCTGCTATGTCATCTGGAGCGGTTTCCACCCGGTTCAGGCCAAGACTAGTCACCAGTTCATCGGGAGAGTCGACGGTTTCCTCAAAAACTCTGAGAAAGTACTTTTCCTTTTCAATAAGATCTTTCGGCGGGAGAATTTCAAGTATACCGTCGGAAAAGAGTGCCAGCATAAAGCTATCAGGAAGCTCCACCGCATGTTCCTCATAGTCCGCTTCCTCCATGATCCCAACGGTTGAACCCTCGCCCTCCAGATAACGGACACCTTCGGCGGAGACCAGCACCGGCAAAGGCAGGTGCCCCGCTATACTGTAACGAAGTGTATTGGCCTGCATATCCAACAGCCCAACGACCATAGTGGCAAACTTTCCCACGCCCAAATCGAGCAACTCCTTATTAGCATGCTGCAACATAGACACTGGATTCATTATAGTAGGATCATCGCGCCGCAACAGGTCAGACCTCTTTCGTGCAAACAGATTTTTAATCAAAACGGTAGCAAATGCCGATGAACTGCCATGACCTGACACGTCGGCCATAAAAAAGATGACGTGATCCTCACCCAAAGTGAAGTAATCAGTGAAATCACCGCTAAGATACAGTGAGGGAATCACCGTATGACTAAAGACATAATCATCTAACACCAACGGTGTCACCGGCAACATACGCAACTGCACTTGCCTACCCGCCTGCAGATCCTGCTCCAGCACCTTCACAGTGCTGCGCAACTCGTTATTGGCGGCTTGCAATCGCTTGCTCGAATCCTGAAGTTCTCGGCGCATACGTCGCTGCTTTACACAGCGTTCTATCGATCTTACAAGCGCTTCCTTATCCGCTACCGGGCGCAGAAAAAAGTCACTGGCCCCTAATCTCAAGACGGTCATTATCCGATCTGCATCGGCAACATCGCATAGCATTATTGCCGGTACCTGAACATCCATATCCCGCAGCGCATGACGCGCATCGACCCAGGAGAAATTCTCAAGATCCAGCTCACACAAAATCACATCCAGATCGCTGTCAGGCCCTATGGAATATGTAGAATTACTGACGTCGGTGACCAACTGAACCTGAAATCCCTCAGACGACAACAAATCGCCCAAAGCGGTGGCGCGATCGGCGTGATCATCAACGATAAGGACGTTGCCGTGGGAAGAAATCATAAAGGGCCGTGACCGTGCATTGGGCGTGACACTACGCCCATCATGGAGTTCGGGCAAGCTGCTGCACCGCTTTTTTCGCAGCATTTACACATTTTTACCGTCTTTTGGTTGGTATCTTGACGAGGCACACAGACCACAGCGAAGACCTAGAACTCCTCGTAGTCGGCCTCGTCCCCATAGTCCGAAAAAGTATCCTCAACAATGCCACCATTGAGAAAGGTGGCTCGCCGCTGCAGGTAGGCGTTGCGTATGAAAATATAACGATCTCCAAACACTAATTCATCCGCCTTAAGCAGGTTCGCGCGGATATCAATGGCCTCAACTGTCCAAAATGAGTAAGCTATTTCAGGATTATCGATCAGCGATGGTATGGAGGCATAGGTATCGACCACATAGCCGACGCCACTGCGAACGGTCCGCGGACCAATAATGGGGAGCATTAGATAGGGACCCTGCTCGAACCCCCAGACAGACAGGGTCTGCCCAAAATCTGCTGGACTGTGCTCAATGCCCATAGGCGTGGCCACATCGAAGAGACCAAACAAACCAAAACTACTATTAATGAGAAATCGCCCTCCGCTTACAAGCGCATTTTCGCCGCGTCCCTGTAGCAAGGAGTTAAAAAAAGAGTTGAACTCGTAAATATTGGTAATGAAATTCGACACCCCCCGCTCAGCCGGATCGGGCATAACAAACCGGTAGCCTTTTGCCACTGGCCGCAGGGCGTACTTATCCAGAGTCTCGTTGAAAGCGAAGATGTTTCGATTCATCGGCTCCCAGGGATCGATATCTGGCGTCGCTCCCTCCCCTCTGGCCGAGGCGAGGGGCAGCGCTATGAGAAGCAGCAAATAACGGGATAATCTCATTTCGTCGACAGTCAGGATTTTGGTGGAAGAATGGTACGCTCACGTCGTGGCATGTTCAACCGCAGTTTAGCGAGCATAGCCGTTGCCTCAGACCACCACAACAGATTGGTCTATCAGCTGCGTAAGCTGCTCAGCCCCAAAGGCCAGGACGGCATCCTCCGCCATATCCAGCTCACCCGCCAGCCTCGCCAGCAAGTCGCGGGCTGTCGCGCCATCGTTGACTCTTATCATCTCCAAAAGGCGTGCTGTGGTGACATTCAACTCCATAAACCGGACGTCATCTTCGTTCGTCCTGTAGACCAGCAAATAAACCGGTTCCACCGCTTCCGTGGGCCTGAATCCAGGACCTATACGGTGCACGGGAAACTGGTAACTGAGCGGCCAGGCCAGCGGTGAAAGCCGGGGGACAATAGCCAGCACATCAGTAAAAACGGCGACACTGGAGACCTCCTCTTCGGAGACGTCCAGCGCCAGCTCCACCCATTCGTAATGCGCCAGCTCAGCAATGAACGGTGGATCGCAGGGTCGTGCCTCAAAGTTATTCACCAGAAACTCAAGAAACTCCTCACTGATTTGAAGGAAATAAGGGGTTTGGCAGCGATGCTGGTTGATAAATGCCCGCACCAGACCCTGCCATTCAGCCTCATTGTACAAACTACGCAGGACCGGGAAGCCCCCACTGATAAACCCCTCAATATTGTTGTAGATGAGTTCTTCATAGATCTTGAGGCGGCGCGCTTCCACACCCGGCGGGGGTGGCTGGTGACCCGGGTCTCTCAAATAGCGCGCCATCGTCAATTGGCTTTCCTGGAAGAAGGCTTCAGCCATTACTCCCCCTACCCTCAGATGATTGGTGCCGGGAGTCTCTTTGGAGGGCACGAATAGAGGCAACTTCCTGCAACAACACAGTCAATGGGGGAAAGTTAAAATCGCGCTCCAGCAGTGTAGGAATTGGCCCAAGCCGTCGGTAAGTCTGCGCCAGTAAAGCCCAAACCGGGTCGATGACCGCCGCGCCGTGGGTATCGACCTTAAGGTCATCAGCTTCATCGTAGTGCCCTGCTACGTGAATATAGCGCACGCGTTGCAACGGGAGTGCATCGAGAAACTCAATGGGGTCATAGCAATGATTGATCGAATTGACATAGATATTGTTCACGTCGAGCAACATATCGCAGCCGCTCTCTTGAAGGACGGCGCTAACAAACTGCACCTCGCTCATGTCTGCGTGCGGTTGCGCATAGTACGATGCATTTTCCAGGGCGATGGGGACGCCCAAAATATCCTGCACCTGGCGCACGCGCGCCGCAACGTAATGCACGGCTTCTTCGGTAAAAGGTATTGGCAGAAGATCGTAAAGATGACCCTGGGCAGCACAGTAAGTGAGGTGTTCGCTGTACAGCGGCACATTGATCTCATCCATCAACGCTCGCACAGACTGTACGAGCTCGGTATCAATTGGATCTGGCCCGCCGATATCAAGCGACAGCCCGTGCAGTACCAATGGGTATCGCTCCACCATGGCACGCAATTTTTTGCCTGAGCGACCTCCAACACCTATCCAGTTTTCGGGCGCCGCCTCAATAAAATCGATCTCTCCCTGATCCATAGTGAGAAGCGGGCCCAAAAGAGCCCGCCGCAAACCGAGTCCCGCTCCCTGGAGCACTCGGTGAGGTTCAGACATTACTTACCGCCGCATTTTCCTTCGCCGCATTTGCCTTCGCCGTCAGC
Source organism: Haliea sp. (assembly GCA_002862985.1). GTDB lineage: Bacteria > Pseudomonadota > Gammaproteobacteria > Pseudomonadales > Halieaceae > Marimicrobium. The sequence continues at coordinate 14,028 of PKCY01000174.1, read as the reverse complement.
TTTAGCTTCGCCGTCGGCTTTCTTGTCGCCGCAGGAACCTTCACCGTCAGCTTTTTTGTCGCCGCAGGAACCTTCGCCGTCAGCTTTTGTGTCGCTTCCCGAAGCTTTGCCATCAGCTTTCTCGTCGCCGCATTTGCCTTCGCCACATTTGCCTTCAACGTGGTGCGCAAAATTGGCCAGATCATAGCCACCGCTAAGCTGCTGAGCGGAAAATGGATTCACTTCCGCAGAGGCCAGAGGTGACAGTGAAGTTGCTAAAAATGCTGCGCCGAGGGCGGCCGCTAGCGGTTTTTTTGATATAGCCATGGTTATTTCCCTATCAGTAGTCAGTGTTTGATGCGTATTACCCGAAGTGTCCTGAAGGCAAAACCTGCGTGACTTACGTTCGAGGTAGCTTCGACAGAGTACCAAACGAGAAGTTTCGTTGCACGGATACCCGACTAAAAGAAAAACGGGAGCATTTCCCCACACTAGCGAGGGTTTTTATCAACCCACTGACTAACCAAATGCCACTGCTCCTGCAACCGTTTCTGAGATACGGCCTGCCGGGTACCCAGGTTTTGCGCAAATAGAGAAACGCGGAACTCTTCCACCATCCAGCGGTACGTTCTGGCCTCCTCACTCAATAGCAGTAGCCCCGGACGAACAGCCCGCAATGCCTGCAGCGGCTGAAGCAACGACTGCAGACTACGCGTATTCGCTTGATCCTTTGCATATTGCCCTGCTAACCGCTCTATCCGCTGTAGCAGGGCTTTCATATAGCGGGGATACTGGGCCAACCAATCAGCAGGCGTATCCCTTTGAAAGTCATTTTCCAGCAACCCCTGCAGTTGCTCCGTAATATCTGCCCGTGTATCCAACCATTTTCCTGGCTCAAGCGCGGCGAGTTTGCGGCGAATCTCTGCCAGCAGACGCACTGCATTCAGTAGCGTTGCTTCAATATCATTCGCCAGCCCTACCACCCTCCCCTTACGCTGCTCTATCAACGCGTAGTAAGCGTCTTCGGTGTAAGGTAAATCGACGCCTAACGCCATCGCTTGCGAAAAGGCTGCATGGATCAGGTCGTCCAACAGCGAACTGCGTTCCAATTGGGCTCCCGCCAGCACCAGATTGAATTCATTGCCACGAAGAAGCTGCTTGTTGAGATACTTGACCTGCTGCGCGGCACCCAGACGCATCAGCCGCAATAGACCCAGCCGGTGTCGCAGCCAGGCTTCACTGGGATAGTCACAAAGCTCAATCGCCACTGAATCAAGCTTATCGACCAGCGCGGGATAGGCCACGATTTCCATATCCGCCTGACGAAACCGCCACTCCTGAGGCAAATCTCCCAGATCCCAGCGAGTGAGCCCTTCGCGCACCGGGGACGATTCCCGGTTGGCACTGATGCTCTGCCGCGTGTCTGTTCGAAAACGCTCAACCAGTACGCCCAGATCACGACCTTGCGCCAACAATTCACCCCGCGCATCCACAACCCTGATATTCATACGGTAATAATCGTCAAGCTTCTGCGGCGACCAGTCATTGGAGCTTAACGTGATGCCGCCCAGAGTCCCCAAACGCGCCGCAAGGCCTACCAGCAAATCACTATTATCAGGGGGCAATGACTCCAGCGCACGGTCGACGTAATCAGGCACCGGCACCAGATGCTTGCGTTTCTCCTTGGGCAGACCCTTGGTCAACTGAATACACTTTTCCCGCAAGAGGCCAGGTACCAGCCAATCGAATCGATACCGGGGTGTGCGGTTGAGTAACGCCACGGGGATGGTCACAGAAACGCCATCGGCTTCGCTGCCCGGCTCGAAGTGATAACTGAGCTCAAATCGAAGGTCTTCGAATTTAAGCTCATCGGGAAACTGCTCACCTACCGCCGCGCCTGGATCTCGGGCGAGCAGCAGCTCCCTCGTCATATTAAGGGCACGACCTGCCTCCGGATAGCGCTTTAGCCAGTTGCGGAGACTTATAGCGGTCACGATATGCTCTGGAAGGCGCTCCTGGTAAAAATCAAACAAGGCCTGCTCTTCAACCAGGATATCGCGCCGTCGAGTGCGCGACTCCAACTCTTGCAGCTCCTGCACCAGTTTCAAGTTGTGTGTTAGAAACTGTGGTGGCTGGCGGTAGTTACCAGTAACCAGGCCCTCGCGAATCATTAACTCACGACTCTCAGCAGGCGCTAGCGGTCCGTAGTGGACAACCCGTTTGTCGGTTAACGTCAAGCCATAAAGACTGATTCGTTCATAAGCCAGTACCTGGCCGCGCCGGGCCTGCCAGCGTGGCGAATAATAGTGGTGCTTGAGTAAGTGCGGGTTGATATCCAAAGCCCAGCCTGGATCGATGGCCCCCACTTCGCGCGCAAATACACGCGAGGTCTCGACAATTTCTGCCGCCACCAACCATTTGGGAGGTTTTCGTGCCTGAAAGGATCCGGGAAATATCTGGAGTTTACGATTGCGGCTACCCAAATAGTCTCTGCCCTCCGCATGCTGCGCTATATTACTTAACAACCCGCTGAGCAAAGCCGTATGAATTTCCCGATAGTGTTCCGGTTCCGGCTCGGGTTCCGCGTCATCAGAGCGTGGAGCCGACCGAATACTTCCCATTTGCTTACGACAGGCGATGGTGAGCTGAGTATGCATGTCCCGCCATTCCCGCATGCGTAAAAAAGATAGGAACTCCCGACGGCACAATTTCCTGAGCTGGCTCTGGCTCAGCGCCTGACGCTGCTCTTCGTAGTATCGCCAGAGATTTAGCCATGCCATAAAATCTGACCGGGGGTGGCGGAAGCGAGCGTGCATCTGATCAGCCTGTTGCTGCTTCTCCGCGGGGCGCTCTCTCGGATCCGGCACTGTCAGAGCACTTGCGATGACCAGAATATCATCGAGGCAGCCTTGCTCGGCTGAGGCCAGGACCATTCGCGCCACCCTTGGGTCAACCGGAAGCTGGGCCATGCGCTTGCCTACATCGGTCAACTTACCGGCAGCGCTGACAGCACCCAACTCCTCCAGCAACTTGTAACCATCGTGCACCATGCGCGAATCAGGTGGGTCAATGAAGGGAAATTGTTCCACCTCGCCAAGGCCCAGTGTGAGCATTTGCAGCACCACGGCGGCGAGATTCGTACGCTGTATCTCAGGGTCGGTAAACTCTGCTCGACCGAGGTAATCTGCTTCACTGTAGAGCCGCAGGCACACTCCCGGACCGACACGACCGCAGCGGCCCTGCCTCTGATCGGCGCTGGCACGGGAAACAGGTTCTATTGGCAGTCGCTGCAATTTAGTTCTGTGGCTATAGCGGCTGATGCGCGCCTCGCCGGGATCGATGACATAACGTATACCGGGTACAGTAAGGGAGGTCTCTGCCACGTTGGTCGCCAGTATCACCCTGATACCGGAGCGCTGCCGGCCACCTTCGAATACTCTGTTCTGTTCCGCCTGGCTCAACCGGGCATACAGGGGGAGTATTTCTACCTCGGTTTGCTGACGCAGTGTTTTCGCCAGTTCCCGGATATCACGCTCGCCAGGCAAAAACACCAGCACATCTCCACGGGGACCAAACTGACCACCATCGATTCCCCCAACCAGGGACACAATCTGCGCTTCCACTCCCACTTCAGCCCCCTGATCACGTTCCAGGTAGTGCGTTTCAACCGGGTAGCTGCGCCCAGATACCTCAATAATCGGTGCATCGTTGAAGTGCCTGGAAAAACCGTCGACGTCGATGGTGGCAGAGGTGACGATCAGTTTGAGATCAGGCCGTTTGGGCAGGATGCGCTTGAGGTATCCCAACAGAAAATCGATGTTGAGGCTGCGCTCGTGCGCCTCGTCTATGATCAATGTGTCGTAGCGGCGCAGCAGCGGATCACGTTGCATTTCTGCTAACAAAATACCATCGGTCCTCAACTTTATAGCGGTATTGGCGGAGACACGATCGGTAAAGCGCACCTGATAACCCACCAGGTCGCCCAGTTCGGCACCCAGTTCCTGAGCTATGCGCCCCGCCACCGTCCGCGCTGCCAATCTTCGCGGTTGCGTGTGCCCAATAAGCTGCTTGTTACCGCGGCCCATTTCCAGACAAATTTTCGGTAACTGGGTGGTTTTTCCAGAACCAGTTTCACCGGCAATTATTACCACCTGATGATCGCTGATAGTGCGAGCAATTTCACTGCGACTCTGGGATATCGGCAGCTCTTCAGGGTAAACGATATTGTGGACACGCCGGTCTAAACCGGTGATTTCTTGCATACAGCTGGCCTGCCAGTGAGGTTGTTCGCCCAGCGGGGCGTGAAAATCGGTTATGCTGAGCAGGATTTTTATTTCACGAGGCTCAGCATATGCCAGCGATTAGTAACTATACCTACAGCGAGATAACCATAGGGCAAACTGCCACGTATTCCAAGCTGATCGAAGAACGTGATGTGCAGTTATTTGCCGCAGTCTCTGGCGACGTGAACCCGGTGCACCTTGATGCAGAGTTTGCCGCGACCACGCAATTTAAGAATCGCATCGCACACGGCATGTTAAGCGGCGCCGTAATTTCAGCGGCCATCGCCATGGAGCTTCCGGGACCAGGGACTATTTACCTCGGTCAAACCCTGCGTTTCCGTGCACCCGTTGAACTAGACGACACCATCACAGTCAAGCTGGAGGTAGTCGACAAAAAAGACAAACGCAACTTCGTGACGCTTGAGTGCAAGGTGTATAACCAGCACGATAAACTCGTGGTCTCGGGCAGTGCGGAGGTCATGGCTCCGAAGGAGAAAATTTCACTTCAGGCACCAGTCCTCCCTACGGTCCATATTGGAGATTAATTTTCCATTGGACCTAGGCTGGAGTTTGCTGCGGGGAAAACTGTGTCGGATCCAGATACATTAGCTGCAACGTAGTGGCGCCCGCCTGTTGGCCCATGTCAGCTGCCAACACCATAACGTTGGCACGCTCACCCTCCTTCGTAACCGCCGTGACACCAAATATCATAGCGCTGCCTTCATTCCGGGCATTAAAGACCTTTAATGCCCTCTCTTCTCGCAGTGCCTGTGAAATATTGGCTATCAGGGTAACCAGACTGGTCCGAAACGCGCTGTAATTGAGTTTGCCCTGAAATTCGCTGTGTGCCAGTGAGACATTGAACCGCGCAGTGGATGCATCCTCTAACGCCACCGTGGTCAGATGGACAATGTCGCCAGCTGAAATCTGCTGGTACACCTTTTTTGCTTCTGTGCGCGAGGCATCAACGAAGGTTTTATGGAGCAGATTTACTGCCACCAACAGGAATTTCTCCTGGGGTAGCGATTCGGTTTGAAAACGTGCCATAGGAAACCTCACACTTCAGGAAGCTTTCAGTCTAATAGGCACACCTGAGGCAAGCAACGTATAAGGGTCCAAAAAGGTCGCTATGGTGCATCTATGGACGCTTGCGTGTGACCTACTTCTCTAACAGGAGCGACTATATGGATAGTTCAGCCCGCGATCTGGTATTATTCTCTTCCAGACCATTGGGGACTATTGCTGACACTTCAGCGGCTATATACATGCGACCTGCACCGAACATTCTACCTACTGCGCCAGGACGCTATGCCCAATTTTTAACGTGCGCGCTCATCCTGCTTTTTTCTGTTCAGGCCGGCGGGCAATCGGCCGATAAGACAAGAATGCTGCAGCAGCTCACCGAAGAGCGTCTGATGTTGATGGCAGAGCTGGACCAATTTCAGAATACTCTGAGGATCCTTCAAAGCGACGACACTCCGCCAGAGGAAAGCACCAATCCGGCCATTCGATCGCTCGCCGTGCAAGTGGTCAAGCTCAAGGAGCAACTCATTGCCGTTACCGAGCAGGAGGTGACCCTACTACAGCAGCAGATTATTGCTGCCAAGGTAAAGCTGGATACAAACCCGGTGCAGAAAACCGACACGCCTGTAGCACTGGCGAAGATAGAGACCAAACCGGATGACAGTATTGAAGGTAAGCCACTGCGAACTTATAACGTTGCCTACGCCCGTGAGCGCGAGGCAAAGAACGTTGAACGCCTGCACGCACTTCTTGAGAACTATTACACGGAGCTGCAAGAGTCCGCGCGCATACTGCCCACCGCAGGTGAACTTGCTAACCGTGAGATAGCACGGCGAGCCGCGGAATCACTCACCAAAATTCCATTTAACATCGATAAGATACGACTCAATGGCGCCGAGGGCAGCACCTCTTTGCTGCTCATCACTCAGCGTCTAACTGACTCTAGAATTCCCGAGAGCCGACGGGACATTGCGCCTATTATCACAATTAAAACACGCCTGTTCGACACCCTGGTTGGAAGCGAAAATCGCAGCCTGAAGCCCGTCGGAAAAAACCACTACATCGCCAAAATTCGTCTCCAGCCCGGTGACACTAGTATCGGCATTCAATCGAATCATTGGCAAATCAGATTACCCTCCCACGCCAATGCACAGGACTTTTTGATCACACTTTACAGTCCTCTCAATGCACCACCAGAGTTGCACATTTTTGCCGTCGACGAGCTCTTGGCACAGGACGCTCCGCATATTCCCGCATGGCTGCCCGCCGATTTGGACCTCAAGACCAAAAAGGGATGAAACGGTCGAATATGCCCTGGCATTCCGTCCTTGGGGCGGCAGTGAACTGGGATAAGGGCGGGGACCCCGTCTCCGAAAAATTTGCCGACATATATTACTCCAGTGACAATGGCCTTAAAGAAAGCCTCCATGTCTTTCTTCAAGGCAATGACCTGCCAGGTCGCTGGCGGCACCATCCCAACAAGCATTTCTGCATAGGCGAGACTGGCTTTGGTACCGGCCTCAACTTCCTGCTGACCTGGCAAGCCTGGTCTGAACTTCCAGAACCCCGTCCCGACCTTCACTACCTATCAATCGACAAATACCCGCTGTGCCTAAAAGACCTGACACGGGCTCTAGCGGCCTGGCCGACCCTGGAAAATTGGTCCAGGGAACTACTGGACGCCTATCCCGGACTACTGCCGGGACAACATCGCCTGTTGCTGGACGGGGAGCGGGTTCGACTGGATTTATGGTGGGAGGACGCTACCGACGCATTAGTCGATTTGGCCGGTCGCGAGCAACCCCTCATTGACGCCTGGTATCTCGACGGCTTCGCGCCTGCGCGCAACGAGTCCATGTGGACAGCCTCCTTACTGAATGCTATTGCCGCGCTGAGTCGACCACAGGCGAGCTTCGCAACCTTTACGGCAGCAAGCGCAGTTCGTCGTCAACTGTCAGCTGCGGGATTTTCAGTACACAAAGCCTCCGGCTATGGACGCAAACGCGAGAGCCTGCGTGGAGTAATCGACTCTCGACCTGGGCGACCACCAATTGCAGGGCTGGTACCCTGGGATAGACCACGCATCCATGGAAGCCGACCTCAAACCGCACTTGTAATAGGCGGAGGCTTGGCCGGGTGCGCATCGGCATCTGCGCTGGCCAGGCGCGGCATAACTGTTACGTTGTTAGAAAGAAATACCATCGCTAGTGCCGGCTCGGGAAATGACCAGGGCATCCTGTACACCCGGCTGTCGCGTCAGCACTCACCACTCTTGGATTTCGGATTGCAAAGCTTCCGATTCGCGTCGACCTTCTATCGAAATATGTTCCGCGCTGGCACACTCAAAGAGGAGGTGGATGGTGAACTCTGCGGGAACTTTCAACAGAGTAGCAACACCAGCGAAATGGTGATGTTGGAAAAAGCCCTGTCTGGACTGGAAGACATAGCGTGTGTATTGGATCACGTCGCCGCGACAACAGTCCTGGGTATCGAGCAGTCCAGTGGCGGTTACTGGTTTCCTGGATCAGGGTGGCTGCGACCTGCGTCTGTATGCCGGGCTCTGCTAGGACACCCAAACATTCAGGTAATAGAAAATTGTGGTGACCTGAGCCTGTGCCTGGATAACGGGGAATGGCAGGCATTGGCCGGCGGCGATGTTCTGGCCAGCGCCACCTGCGTCATTGCCGCGGCGGGAACTCAAACAACCTCAATACAACAGTTTGACTGGCTACCTCTGCAGGCAGTGCGGGGGCAAACGACACAGCTGCCTGCCTCAGACGTGTTTAGCAATTTGCGCGCTACCCTGTGCCATAAGGGCTATATTGCACCTGCCCGTATGGGAAATCATTGCATTGGCGCTACCTTCGATCTCGACTCAGACGATCCGAGCGTGCGAAACAGCGATCATAGTATCAACTTAACAAGGCTTGCCAGTGCAGTACCGGCGTGGCGAGAAGCATTAGAGGCACTGGATCCCGCATCACTTCAGGGACGGGTTGGCTACCGCTGTGCCAGTCCCGACTACCTGCCGACAGTAGGTCCGGCACCTGACCTGGCTGCTTTCCTCAAAGATTTCGGTCCGTTGCGGAAAGATGCCGGGCTACTCCTGTCACACCCGGGCACCTACCTACCAGGCCTCTTTCTCAACACCGCCCATGGTTCCCGCGGTCTGACCTCCACCCCACTTGCCGCGGAGCTGCTGGCCAGCATGATTTGCTCAGAACCCGCGCCTTTTAGCCGAGAGTTGTGTCGCGCCTTGGCCCCCGCACGTTTTATAATTCGGGATCTCTCCCGAAATCGGATTTAACACTGGTGATACTACGCTCCCTAATAATACTTCTTCTCTGCTTGCCGATAACGGCGTGGTCGATCCAGCACTATACCGTTCGAGTGACAGACCAAAAACCACAGCCGCGGGAGAACTTCGTACAAGGGCTGGAGATTCTCGACGATTACCTCTACGTCAGTAGCGGTAATTATGGCCAGTCGCATTTGCTGCGCTATCGATTCGCCGATGGCACACTTGATCACTCGCGACGCATGAACGCGCGCATCTTCGCCGAGGGTCTGTCGGTGCTCGGTGACAAAGTCTACCAACTAACCTGGCGCAACCAGTCCATGCTGGTCTATCGTAAATCGGACTTGGAGTTCCTGCGACGACTCCCCATCAGCGGCGAGGGCTGGGGCCTAACCAATAATGGCATCGAGTTAATCTACAGCGACGGCAGTGAAAACCTTCATTTTATATCGCCCGATACTGCGCAAATTCTGCGTACTATCAAAACAACCGAAAACGGCAAACCGGTGCGACTGCTCAATGAACTGGAGTGGATAGAAGGTGCTATCTGGGCCAACATCTGGCAGAGCGATCGCATCGTGATCATCGATCCGGCCAACGGGACAGTCACCGCCACTATCGACCTGCGCGGCCTGCTACCCCGCGAAGACCGCCGTCCCGGCACCGATGTATTGAACGGCATCGCCCGAGATCCCAAGGATGGTTCTATTTGGGTTACCGGCAAACGCTGGCCCTGGCTATATCAGATAGAACTGGTGCCATTGACGGAAGTCCGCGAAACACAGCAAAGCCAAGCCAATTCGGGTTAGAATAGCGCGCCTTCATTTTTTCCCATTTTTCAGAGATACACTATGAGCAACAGCGGTACTGCCCTTTCCACCCCTCACCCTTCGTTTGCGGCAATTCGCCAGGAGAAAATCGAATCCCTGAATATTCGAGTGGAGCAGTATAAGCACAAAAAGACCGGAGCTGTGCACTACCATCTAGCCTCGGAAAATACCGAGAATGTCTTTCTGGTGGCCCTGCGCACTGTGCCCCATGACTCTACCGGCGTCGCCCACATCCTGGAACACACTGCGCTGTGTGGCAGCGAGCGCTTCCCGGTGCGCGATCCATTTTTTATGATGCTGCGCCGCTCTCTGAATACCTTCATGAATGCCTTTACCAGCTCCGACTGGACCGCCTACCCCTTCGCCAGTCAGAACCGCAAGGATTTTGACAACCTGCTGCGGGTCTACCTTGATGCCGTATTTTTCTCACGCCTGGACCCTCTGGATTTCGCTCAGGAAGGGCATCGGGTTGAATTTGCAGAACCTGGCAATCCAGATAGTGAACTGGTCTTTAAAGGTGTTGTTTTCAATGAGATGAAGGGGGCAATGAGCTCCATCAGCAGTACCTTGTGGAGTGCGCTGTGTAAGCATTTATTCCCTACCAGTACCTACCACTACAACAGCGGTGGTGACCCGCAGCACATTCCCGATCTCAGCTACGAAGAATTGCAGGCCTTTTACCGCAGCCACTATCACCCCAGCAATGCCATCTTTATGACGTTCGGCAATATTGAGGCTGGGGAGCACCAGCGTGTTTTCGAAGAAAACGCCTTGTCCCAATTCGATAAAATGACTGAAAAAATTCAGGTGCAACCAGAGAAACGGCTGTCACAATCACTGCGTGTACAGGACCGCTACGTCTTTGATGACAAGGACACCACCGATAACAAAACACATCTGGTGATGGGATGGATGCTGGGTGAGAGCGCCGACCTTAAGCAGCTTCTGGAGGCCCAACTATTGGCCAGCGTGCTGCTGGACAACAGCGCTTCGCCCCTGCAACTTGCACTGGAGACGACCGAACTCGGACGAGCGCCCTCTCCTCTTTGTGGGCTTGAAGATTCCATGCGCGAACTGGTGTTCTGTTGCGGCATTGAAGGTAGCGAAGCGGAACATGCCGAGGCACTTGAAGACCTGGTGTTAGGTGTGATCGAACAGGTGTCCCAGGAGGGAGTGCCACAGGCACGCCTGGAAGCGGTCTTGCATCAATTGGAGTTACACCAAAGAGAGATCAGTGGTGACAGCTACCCCTACGGCCTGCAGCTCATCCTGCAAGCGCTCGGCTGCGCCACACACTACAGTGACCCTATTGCTGTCCTAAACCTGGACCCCGTTATTGCCAGGCTGCAGGAGCAAATCCAGAACCCTGATTACATCCGCCAACTGGCTCGACAGTTGCTGCTGGAGAATGAGCACCGTGTGACTCTGGTTATGACCCCGGACACTAAGTTATCCGCCAAAAACCTGGCCCTTGAAACCGCCCGTCTGGCCGACATCAAAGCGGCTATGAGTGAATCTCAGCGAAAAGCGACTATCAAGCTGGCTGCCGACCTGAGTGCACGCCAGGAGCAGGTGGATGACGACAGCGTGCTTCCCCGAGTAGAACTGAGTGATGTCCCTGCCGCACTCCCTGATCTCACGTTCGAGAAAATCCGCCCACACGGGGTTCCGTTTACCACGTATAGCCAGGGCACTAACGGTCTCGTCTATCAACAGGCCATAGCCCCTCTGCCTCCCCTGGGTGATTCAGCACTTGGTCTGCTACCGCTATATTCCAGCATCCTTACCGAAGTCGGACTGGGTGATGAATCGTACCTGGAGGTGCAACAGCGACAAGCAGCAACCATCGGTTCGATTTCGGCATTCACGGCGATGCGTGGGACAGTCGACAACGAACAGTCGATAAGCGCCAATTTCACCCTTTCCTCCAAAGCGTTGCTACGCAATGCGCCAGCGCAAACTCAGCTCATGTTCGATACCTTGCACAACGTTCGCTTTAACGAAACCGGTAGAATTCGCGAACTGGTGAGCCAGATGCGTGCCCGTCGCGATCAATCCGTTACCGGCAATGGACACAGCCTGGCAATGGCGGCCGCCTGTGCCGGCATGAGTCCACTGGCAAAGCTTCAGCACGAGCAATCCGGGCTTGCGGGTATCCGGCAACTGCGAACCCTGGACGATAGCCTCGCTGATGAAGAGGCGCTAAACACGTTTGCAGAGCAACTCGGCGCATTACATGGCGAGCTTCTCAGCACCCCTATGCAATTTCTTGCAATTGCCGAGAAAGACAAGCTTGCGCTGCTCGCAGAGCACGCCAGCTCGCTCTGGTCACAAGCCGCTGCTAACGCCAACAAACCATCATTCAGCTTGCCGCCCATACGTGAACAACGCACCCAAATGTGGCTTACCAATACCCAGGTAAACTTCTGCGCGCGGGCTTATCCGACCGTTGCCGTGCAGCATGCGGATTCCGCTGCATTAACGGTTCTCGGTGGCTTCCTGCGCAACGGCTATCTGCACCGCGCCATCCGCGAACAGGGCGGTGCTTACGGTGGTGGCGCCTCGCAGGATTCCGGTATAGCGGCATTCCGTTTTTATTCCTATCGCGACCCGCGCCTCGCAGAAACACTTGATGATTTCGATACGGCTGTTTCGTGGGTGCTGGATACGCAGCACGACCATCGTGCACTGGAAGAAGCCATTCTCGGCGTCATTGGTAGCATGGATAAACCCAGCTCGCCTGCTGGCGAAGCCAAACAACACTTCCACAACAGTATCTTTGGCCGAACGCATGAAACGCGCGCGCAGTTTCGCCAACAAATACTGGCAGTCACTCTGGATGATTTGCGGCGCGTGACCGAAACCTACCTTAAGCCCCACCTCGCCAGTACAGCCCTTGTTACCAATGCAGTGCAATTGGAGGCTACTGCTTCACTGCGGGACAAGCTGAACTTGAGTGTGGAGGAGTTGTAACAGCCGTCGCTGAGGGCCATGGACAATCCGTATCATAAAAAAGGCGGCTTATGCCGCCCTAAATGGACCTGTGAAAGTGCGTCCTCCAGGTTTACTCGAGGCGACTTTTCCTGAGAGCACGCCGCATACCTCCACGCTCTTCTCGTTTTTCTATAAGCCGGGCAACTTTCGATCGCTGCTCCTCATTCAACAGTCCAGATATTTCTGCAAACGTGTTGGCCTTTAGAAAAACCAGGCGAGCGGTAATCTCACCGATTTCATCCGCAGATTCTCTGGCGACTGCCGCATCAAAACCGTCTTCCTGGACACGGAGCTGTTTCTTTAAGATTTTTAAACGCTGGACATCCGCCTCAACTTCTTCAAAAGAAGTCGTGAGAATCACCTTTGCTGACGCTTCTTGCGACTCAGTGAAATCCAATTTTTTCGACATAAAACTCGTCATGCGCGCCGGATCATTTTCGTAGCCAGCACCAAGAGGCATTGACCAGCTTCCGACTGCGAACGACAACAGAGCGACACCAGCAGCAACAGTGCTGATAACCGCTTTGGTCATCGACTTTTTCATACAATATACTCCTATTCGTCCTATTAATGATCGCCAGTGCGGCGATGAATGCACGGCATCAGTTGCCAGGCATTGGAACGCATACTAGCGACAACCTGCCGTTAAGCTCTGCCTTGAGGAAGTAAAGAATTGTTAAAAATCACTGGCTAGTGTTAAGGCGGGGTGACAAGTGTGCTGGGGTTGTTCAAACTGACATCTGACATCTGACACCTGACACCTGACACCCGGTACCAACCCATGCGAGATTGCGCCATGAGTACCGCAGTATTGATCATTGACGACGACAAAGAGCTCTGTGCACTATTGTCAGATTTCCTGCTATTAGAAGGGTTTCAGACCAGTGCAGTCCACGACGGTGCCGAGGCTGTAGAGCACTGTCGCGCGCATCACTACGATGCCATCGTGCTGGACATCATGCTGCCTGGGCTATTGGGGCTGGATGTATTGCGGCAGTTACGCCAGTCGATCACGACACCCATCCTCATGCTCACAGCCCGAGGGGAGGACACTGACCGCATTCTGGGACTGGAACTGGGGGCCGACGACTATCTACCCAAGCCATGCAATCCCCGAGAATTATCCGCCAGGCTACGCGCGATTCTGCGGCGCAGCCAACAGCCTATCGCGCAACACAGTATACTGCGTCTTGAAGCGGGACAAACCTGCATCAAACCTGCCGATCGCAGCGCCACATTCGCCGGCGCGGAACTACAGCTTACCAGTGCAGAATTTAGCGTTTTGCAATTGCTTGTTGGCAATGCCGGCCATGTCGTAGACAAAGAAACACTTAGCCAGCAGGCGCTGGGTCGTCCCCTCACGGCCTATGACCGCAGCATCGACGTGCATGTTAGCAAAATCCGCAAAAAGCTGGCCGCACTTGGCGGTGAAGAACTGATCATCAGCGTGCGCGGCGTAGGATATCAGTTCAAAATTATTGACGGAGACGGTTGACGATGACGCTACGGGGCAATCTGTTCATCAAGATGTTCATCGCCTTCTGGTTGGTCACGATAGCGATGCTTGGAACCTGGATGCTCTCTTCTGAATATTTTGAGTCACAGCCACCCCCAGGGGAAT